>NC_011265.1 GCF_000019685.1 Borrelia duttonii Ly | reverse complement strand
ATCAAATCTCCTTATTTGTTAGTTTTATATAAATAAATATTATAGCAAAAATAATTTTTGTCAACTTTTTGCTATAATATTTATAATTTTTTTTACAAAAAAAATATTTTTATTAAGAATAGGTTTACTTTTTAGTAACAATTGAGTTATTATACTTTTTAGTAAAGCCTAGCAAATCAGGAGTTTATATGGAAAATATAAAAAAGCCCATCAATAAATACCAACACAAATTAATCGTTTTAATCTCAACATTAAATTATATAAATTCTAAGTTTAAACAATATAATCAAAATAAAATACTATATTACTTCAATAATAACTTAAACAACAATGGCCAAAAAAAAGCTACACTCAAGACTCTACAAAGTTATTTATACAAACTAGAAAAAGAATTTCAAGTAACTAGCAACTATTACAGACATTTAGGAGAGAATTGCGGTACTGAAATTCACTACAAACTTAGATTTTCTAAAAAAGTATGTCACTATAAAATCAATAAACATTTTAGAAACAAAAAAGAAGACAGATTTCAACAACGTGCTAATGCATACCATCAACAAACATGCACTAATAATGGGAGTCTAAAGAAAAATGGGAGTGCAGAAAAATGGGAGTGTATTAATAATAATAGTAATAATAAGAATAATAAAAAGAAGAAAAAAGAACTAGAAAAAATAGAAAGAGAAAATGCACAGCTAGAAAAGTACATAAAGAAGTGTGAATTCAAAGATGATAAATATCTCTCTATTTTGAATTTAGAAACAACAAAAGAAATCAAAATAGAAAAGCTAATAGAACTGAAGAAAGAAGAGAATAGAATAGAAAGAGAATGCAATAAGAACAAGAAATTAGTAGATAAACAACAAGAATTAGAAAAGGCATTAGCAGAGACAAAAGAAGGATTAAGAAAAGAAGGATACAATGAGAAGCAATTAGAAACAGAGATACAAAAAGCGTATGAAAAGTATAAAGACAAGCCGCATTTTATCGTAGAGAGTAGTAAATACGGAGATTTAGGACAGATAGTAAAAAGGATTAAAAAAACAGTTGAACGAGAGAAAAAAGGTCAAAAAGAAGACCACAAACAGATTAGAAATAATATATTTAGTATACTGATAGATCAGTTGAAGAACAAAGTAGAGGTTAAAGTTTTAGTTCCAATGTTAAGAAATTATTTAAATAAGCAAGTTGATTTGAAATATAGCCAAGTATTTAATAATCACTATTATTACGAAATTTTAGAGATGGTAGAAGGGAAAGAGCATTTAAGAATAGAGGAGTATGAAAAAATTGTTGACTAAGGATTTGTTATGGATAGTGTATTAGAGCGTCTTAGAGAAAAAAAGGATGAGATTAAAGCAAACATATTTATTAGGTTAGAAGTAGAAGACAATAAGAAAATATACCATACAAAGGTCATGAATGATTTTTATGCATTTGGAATAGATAACAGATATAAAGGTAGATTTTTTATTTCATTTAGAGGATTATTCAATCAAAAAAAAATCATGTCTTTTAATTTATTTTCTATAAAGGGAGACGACAAATTTTTAGGGATATTCTATGGCTATAAAAAGCCAATACGAAATATTATAAAAAAATATGAAGAAAATGGAATAATTAAAACATCTTTTTTTTCAAAAATTTATTACATAGAGTTTAGATTTAGGAAGGGAAGTGTCTTTTGTTATATTAAAGGTATACATCGTTTACTTCAAAAAGATCGATTTAAAACAAAGTATTGTCAAGTTTTGGTTGAAAAACTTTCAAAGTTAGAAAGAGAAGTATATTTGTTTTATAACAAAAAATTGCCAAAAGGAGGTCTTGTACATAGATGGATAAAAAAAAACCAAAGGTGATTACCATCGCATCAATCAAAGGTGGAGTTGGGAAAAGTACGACCAGTATAATATTTGCAACATTATTAGCTCAAAAATATCGAGTATTGTTAATAGATATGGATACTCAAGCTTCTACTACTAGTTATTTTTATGAAAAAATAGAAAAACTTAATCTTGATCTGACTAAGTTTAATATTTATGAAGTTTTGAAAGAAAATATAGATGTTGATAGTTCTATTATCAGTATAAGTGATAATCTTGATTTAATACCTAGTTATCTTACTTTACATAATTTTAGTGATGAGAAAATTGAATGTAAAGATATTTTATTGAAAACTAGTTTGGGGACTTTATGTTTTGAATATGATTATATAGTTATTGATACTAATCCTAGTTTAGATATTACACTTAAAAATGCACTTATATGTAGTGATTATGTAATAATCCCAATGACAGCTGAAAAGTGGGCAGTTGAAAGTTTGGATTTGTTTAATTTTTTTATAAAAAAATTAAAATTGTCTTTACCTATATTTTTAATAATAACAAGATTTAGGAAGAATAAGACGCATAAGGCATTGTTTGAGATTTTAAAAAAAGGCGACAGATTTTTAGGGATAATTTCGGAAAGAGAAGATTTAAATAGAAGAATAGCAGAAAATAATACTTTTGATTTGAATAAAGATTATATAAAAGAATATGAAAATATTTTGGAAGTTTTTTTTAAAAAAGTCACTTGTTAATAAAATTTAACTATCAAATTGGTAAATCGTCTAATAATTAGACATTTTACTAAAAAGGAGTTTGAAATGGATATAAAGCTTAATAGAAGGGATTTAAATGGTGATGAAAATTGTATTGTTAATGATGATGCATTAAACCATTATAGTTCTTTAAAAGAAAAATTAAAAATTAATTCTAAAAAAGAAATTTATTGTAAATTAGAAACATTAAAAATTTTAAAAGAAATTAAGGATAATCAGTATTATAAGTTTGATGGATATAAAAGTTTTGATGCTTTTGCTAAAGATTTTAGACTTGCAAGAGCTCAGGTTTATAATTATCTAAAGATTGCTAATGCAATAAAAGAAGGGGTGATAGAAGAAGAATTTTTGATAAAAAATGGCATATTAGAAACATTAGTTGTATTAAGGAATAAGGAAACTAAAACAATAAAAAAGTCAAAACAAAATCCCATAAAGCCCTTAAGATTTCAACTTAAAAAGCAAGAAAGTTATGATTTTTATAAGAAAAATGCTAAGTTTACTAGTTTTTTAATGGATAAATTATTCCAGGATAAAAGAGATTTAATAGAAGAGTTTTTCAAGGAATTTAAAAATTTAAGGTGAAATTTATTCATATGTATATTAAGTATATTAATATTAGGTATGATATAATGCTTTTGAAAAAAGTATTTCTTTGATATTACTAATTATATCTACTCTTGTGTAGATATATAATATGTATGTTTAAGGTATATATATTAGTAAGTTAATTGACATTATTATAGATTTATTATATGGTAGTAGTATTGTTGAGGTCTATTTATGTTCAGACTTCTGAATTTGTTAGGTGGTTTTAAAAGATGTTAGGTCTTTGTTAATAAGTCTTTATTAAGAAGTGTTAACAAAGACCTAATTTTTTTATCTTTAAATTTATATTAATTTAAATCTTATATTTTGATAATGTTTGATTAAAGATATATAGTTGACAAAAATTAATTTTTGCTATAATATTTATTTATATAAAACTAACAAATAAGGAGATTTGATATGAATATAAATAGTAATAATATTCCAAAAACAAATATGCAAGAAACAACAAAAGTACAACAAACAATCAAAAGAGAATAGACTTTTTAAAGAACCTTAAAACGTTGAGAATGGGTTTGAATGGTGTAAACAAAAATCTTAATGGCTATGGATATAAATATCAAGATTTTAATGAAATAGTAAGAGAGGTTAAGAATGTTATTAAGGAACATGATCTAGATATTGATTTTGTGCAATATCCAACTACAAAGAGCATTGATGGTAATTTAGTAGATGTTGTTACAACGACATTTTATAGTCCTGCAAGTGGATATGAACATTCATTTGATACATCAACACATATAAAAGAATTGAAGTCTCTTGGTGTGAAAAGTCAAAATACATGGCCGCAGCTTGTGGGGTCTGCAATAACTTATTTCAAACGTTATGCACTAGTTGCATATTTATCAATAGAAAGTGAAGTTGATACTGATGCTAGTAATTTAGATATTGAACAAAAGAACAATAAAGAACAAATTGAAAATAATATTTCTAATAGTGAAGATAGTAGTACAGACAAACCATCTATAGGTGTAACAAAAGCAAGATCAATAGAAAGTAGAGTACAAAACAAACAAGTTGTTAATACTGGGCATTCTAAATCCGAAGTTAAACATAATGTTAATATGAATAAATTTACTTATTATCAAAACTTACTAATAGCATCAAGAAATATGTATGACTTTTTAAGCGAGAAGCCATTTGGCAGTTTGTCAGAAATAAACGATTATCTTGAATCTATTAAATCGGGAGATGATTCTAAATTACTTGAACACTTTAACAGAAATAAAATGTTAAAGAGTATTGAGTATTGGTGTAATTTGATTAAAGAGTACTTTACTAAAAGTAGTAAAGATTTAAGTAGGCTTGAGAAGTTTAATATATTTATGGCATTTGATTCAGATAAAGTTGGAAATAGTCCACTGAAATTGTTTAGTCAACTGTCTATTACTAAAGAATTCCAGTGTTTATTCAGCTTAACGTGATAATAAAAAGCCCCATCAGGGGCTTAAATAATTAATTTTTTAATTTTGAATATCTTCTATATACATCTTGAGCAATAGGTTTAGTGATGGTGATATAATCTTGAAATAATTTGATGTTAAACTTTAGATCCTCAACAGTATGTTCAGATTTAAGTTCTGCTGGATTGAAATAAGTAAATTTAGGATAATTGGGGTCTTTAACTTTTTTTTGTGTACGTGTTAAGAATACTTGCAAATACATAATATAATCGGATAACTTAGCTTCATAAGTACTGATATCTTTAAGAGATTCTGTTTTTGGAAGTGTTGGTTCGTCTATTAGTGAAGCGATAGTAGTACAAGAAATTATCAAGAAAAGAGAAATTAATCTTGATAGTAAAATTATTTTTTGAATTTTCATATTAAGCCTCCTTTAATATTTTTATATAAGAATTCATAATCTTATTTCTTTTGCTTCTAAGTTGAGATATATATTTTGCATTCTCATCTTGATTATAATAATCTTCAGAGTTTTTGATTATTTCGATATTGATTCTTATAATCTCTTCAAGTTCAGATAATAGTTTAATGGCTTCGTTCTGTTCCATTCTATTTATACTTGCTTCATACAAAGAAAATATGTAGTTAACTACTTTCAAGAAGATATTTGTATAAGTAGATGTATTTTTGTCATTATTATTTTTTTGTAAAAGTTCTGTAAATTTGTTTAGTATGTCAATACCGATTTTTGCCGTACTTAAATTCATTTATAGTTTTCTCCTAATAATTTTGTAATATTTACGATTTATTGTTTTGTATGATTTTTTGGATTTGAGGGAGCATTAATGCTCCCATCCATTTTTGTTTGTTTCGGATATCCTGTTTTGTTGTAGGTGCATAAGGCGTTGCACCATTTTCGGATGGAGTTTGCAAGTACCGTAGTTTTCAACTTGCGTTCCTATCCATAATTGCCTAGCAATAGGTATATAGCAAAAACAAATTTTTTGTAATTTTTTTTCGTCAATAAAATTAATGCAATTCAATATTACTTGAATTGCAATTAACCTTTATCATAAATCTTTATCCTTGTCTTTGTCTTTGCATTTAAACTTGGTAGCTAAGATGTTGATAATATCTTTAGTTATTGGTTTAACAAGAAAAACAAATAATGAACCCATACCTAAAATGAATAGAGAAATAATAATCAATTTACTTCCGTCAATATTAAGTAAAAGTTCCAATAAAACATTGAGACTTTGCATCATCCTTTAACCTCACTTTTTATAATAATATAATAAATGGTATATTAAATATATAGCTAAAATCATATATAGCAAAAATAAAAATTATGATTTGAGAAGCAAAGGATTACCCCCCACGTTTTTTTGCATGTACCAACCTTCTAAAATATTATTTTCAAATAATGTACCACCGTGTACGGAAGCAAGTGTAAATATAGTTCTGTTAGTTGAAGAATAACTATTGTACTGGATACTAACTTTTTTAGTAGCTTGTGAAGTTGAATTAGACATTACTTGGACTTTTACAATTAAGTAAATAGGCTTATTATCATATGAACTATCTGTTTGTATAATTATTTCTTCATTTTCAGATTGTCGTGAATTAGAACCAAGTTCAAAGATATAACGTCTGTTTAGCAAACTATACATAGACACGGATTCTCTATAAGATTGGCTACTACTATTATAGCTATTTGCTTGTACGGTACTAGTACTACTTGCATTGAAGCTGTTACTAATACCGGTAAGATGTTCTTGAACCTTTATTTTTTTCAAAGAAGAATAGTGAAGTCCTAGAAAATAAGTATTTGTATTTAAGGTATCTTGCTGTGATAAATCATATTCAAGTTTACTAGTAACTTTGCCAAGAATAGAATCCATAACACTGGATTCATTATTTTTTAGTTTTTCTATAACTTTTTGATAAGCTTGATTGATAAAGTTTGTATTTTGTAATAATTTAGTTGCTATGAGGCTTTTTATTACCTGCTTAAAATCATTAACGCCTTCGCCTTTAACGAATGTTTTTTTGTGCAATTCTTTACGAAAATCATCAAAAGTAATTGCGTGGCAACTAGAAAAACCATCATCTAAAACCAATAGATTAGAGGGGTCAGTTGAGGTTCTTCTATTAAGGTTTCTAATTTCTATTGTATCATCATGTCTTACGACGGTATCTTGTTCAGGACTTTCTTGACTTGTCATAAAATCTCCTTATTATCCTTTAGATTCTTTGACGTATTCATTCTTATAGTTTTGAATCTTGAGTATTCTTCCAATAGGAATAAGTTTTTTGATGAATGCGTAAATAGAGTTTTCATATCCTTTAGGAAGTAAAGTTATAATCCATGCTTTTTTGAGAATACGTCCATTTTCTTTAGTTTTGAATGTAATTTTTTTATGAGGTGTTGGGTCTTTTTTTGACTTACTACCAACAATGAATGCTATAACATTAGTTTTGATATCGCTTTTGAGCTTAATGTTGATAACACCAGGTGATAAAGTAGTAGGTTCGATATCAACGTTAAGAAAAGCTTTGAATAGTTTTATAAATGATTCATGGGTCCCAATATGACGTAAAGCGAAAAGCACACTATCAATATTTTTTGCTAGTGTTTCAAGAGTTTGGTTTGTTGAGTAGATAATTTTCAATATTTCTGATAACCAGAATGCTATGAATCTTGAATTTAGATTTGTAGTAGCATTGATATCTTGGAAATTATCATTAAGAGTTTTGACCTCTTTGATTATTTGATCTATGAATCCAAGTTCGGCATGTATTATTTTTTCAACTTCAGTTTCATTGAAGACTGTGGGTATAGTAGGTATACTTGTCATTTAACCTCCTTTTCACGAGGATATATTGATTAACAATCTATCAGAAGTAAAATCAAAATCAAGAATTTCATTTTCTTCAACCTGAATATTTTCATTATTCGTAAATTCACTATCATTAATCTCGTTAATTTTTGTATTCAAGTTTTCTTTTAGAGCAACAGAGACATCAATGCAGTGTACGCCCTTAATTTCATTCACAGGAGCAAAAAAATCTTGATATTCAAAACTAATTCCCATATCACCATAATTATTATTTGCAATTCTGGTGTAAATATCTCTAATTTTAGCGTCAACATTAAGATATAGATGATTTTTGACGTTTACTTTATATTTGCTTTTGAGATACACGTATTTTTTCTTACCAAGTGACACTTTGTATTCGATTCTTTGGTTGTTATTATTAATTCCGTCGATAATTATGTCTCCTTCAAAAGTAGTACCAATTGGACATGTTAGATATAGTATATTCCAAATATTTGCTTTTAGATTTGTATCTTCTATTTGTGTTTTGTCTGAATTCATAAATTCTTCGTCTACAATAACATAAATACTAGCTGTACCAGCAGTACTTTTGATATTTGCGTGTGTAATACCATTAATAGATAGTAGAGAGTTCTTAATGGCCTCATAAGTAGTACTTTTGACACTTATGTGTTTTTCTATCGCTTGCCAATATTCAGAATCAGGTTTTATAGATTGGAATAGTTTGTTAACTTCATCAATTAGTTCACATTCTATGAATGCAAGTGATGTTGCAATAATGTTGTAAATGGATGCTGGGTCGTCATTAATCAATATTTTGTAATTATCTCTTAAGTATTGACGTTTAGCATTGACAATTTGTTCAATATTCTTTTTCAAGACTCCAACATCAGAATCAAACAGGATGCTCATAATTTTACCTCCATATTTAGAGTGTCATTTGGAAAATAAAAGACAATGCTTATTGTGTTTGATTGTATCTTTACGTCAAGATTTACAATATCAATTTTGAGATCCTGTATAATATTGAATAAGTAAGTTTTGATTTGGTTCACAGAGTTCACCTTGATAAGCTTTACAATGTGTGAATAATCCAAACCCCATTGAGGATCATAGAAAAGACTACCTTTTGGAGTCTTCAAGAAGATAAATAGTCGTTGTTTTTGTTCTTCAATACTATCAACGAGCTGTAAATTTGAATTAAAAGCTAAGTTAAAATCATTGTCAATTCTGATATCCAATCTTTACATCCTTTATCCTTTTAACTAATAAAAGGAAGTATAATACTATTTTTGCTAAAAACTATTTTAGCAACATGTTTATCTTGTTTTGTATGTTGTTAACATATGTGTAAAAACTAGGTTCAACTGTACCTTGCGCAACTCTCAAATTGTATAAACAATTAACTATTTCTTCTAAGACTTGTTTCAAACTTATGTTATTATTTTTGATCTCCATAAGGTTTTTTGTGTGAATAGAAAAATCATCAACTTTGATAGTTGCATTTTGCATATTAATCGGTCGTAATATATAGAAATAGTTTTTGTCAAAATAATTATCATCATTAATATCAAAAAGATTGATACTACTTTGCAAAAGAATAACCTCATCATTTTCTTGTAGATCAAAATACATATTGGATATACATCGAGTTTTAATTTCTATGTTTTTGTAAAGGGATAGTAATACAACATCAGAATTGAAAGATTTGATAATTCCTATTGTAGAGATGAAAATATTTTTGTAAATCCATAGCTTGATCTCTTCTTGTGTTAATGCAGAACCAGCCATTTGGCTGTTCATTCTGTAAATATCATAATTCAAATGCATTTACTTAGCTTCTCCTTTTATGTTTAAAAAATTAGCATCATCGTAAAGCTTGAGTATAAGAGAACACTCACCAATATTACTTAATACAGCATCAGCTTGTGAAATAGTGCCCTTAATTTTATTGCCAGTACCATCAATGAAACTAACTTTATCGCCAACTTTGAGTTTGTGAGTATACATAATCTTGGCATTCCAATATATGAACTTAATATTTCTGTTTGAACCTATAGTGACTTCTTGTTGTGGTATGAATTCGAGAAGATAATCTTCAAGAGGTTCATAGTCCTTATCTGTGTCTGTTTTTGTTTCCTCTTCTTTTGTATCTGTTGTAGGTGTTTCTGTTTTTGGATTTTTATCCTTTTGTATAGGCTTATTTTTTTCTGTTTCTTCTTTTTTCTCTGTTTCTGTTTGTATCGGTACATAATTTGTAAATATATAGTTACATTCAGTATGAGTAGTAGTAAGAGATGCTTCTTGGATGAGTTGTGTATGGTCTTTAGGTTCAATATCTGTTCTAACACTTTGAACATACTTTTTAGTTATTTTTTCAATGAATTCAACAGGAGTGTTTGCACAGAAACTTTCATTTATTATGCGTTTTTTGTTTTCATAAGTCATATTGATAATATTTCTACTAGGAAAAGCTGATTTGATCGCATTTTCTACTGTCATGCCTTGAAATTGATTTGGGTTGAGTGCTCTATGAAAATAATTGCTTTTTGATGCTAAATGAATTTCCAATTGAACACTAAAATCACCACTAGGATAATCGGTACTCATAGGTGTACCCAAATACCCAGACATAATAAAGTCATAATCTTTGACTTCTGCAAATTTTTTATAGTATATTGCGACAATATTACCAGCTTGTAAATTATCATTAAAATCTATAGGTAAATTCCAAATAGTTAGTTTTGCTTGTTTAGAACATATATAGTTATTGCTTGTATATACATCAGATATTTGAATGTCTATATGTATACCATCTGTAGTTCGAAGTACAATTTTGGGTTCGTTTGTATTTTTCTTCTTTTCTTTAGTTTCTTCAGTCTTAGTTTCTTCTTTTGGTTTTTCTTTAGGTATGCTCTTTTCTTTAGCTTTTTCAGTTTGAGTTTCATTTTCTTTTTTAGGTATCTCGTAGATTTTAGGTTGATCGTAGAATTCTATCTTAAAGTCATATTTCAAAAGTCTAGGCTCCATTAATTCATCCTTTGTATTTTGTAAATGTTTTGAGAACTTCTAATGTTACACTAATTTCAACCTCATCAAGATATACTGTATCTTTGAGATCAAGAGAAGTAACAGCAACTATTTCTCTAAATCCAAAAGATGGGCTGTAAACACTAAATGGCACACTTTCTTTTACCCTGTTAGTTAAGTGTTGTTTTGCTAAATTGCTAGTATTTGGAAATATAGATTTTCCAAAAGGCACATTGAATGACCATTTGAGTAGTTCTGAATATCCACTAACTAATTTAGCATTATTTAGTGTGATGATCTCATCGTTGAAAGTAGGATTATAACTTACATGTGTAGATTTACGAGTGTAATAATCAATTATAGGACGTTTTGAACAAGTAGTACTATATTTCATGTTGATTAGTTCACTTTTAGCTTGAATGAAAAATCCTTGTGGGACATATCCTTGCCCTTTAAAGTCTATTCGTGGGCATAGAATTAAGAAATTCGACGTCATAAACACACTAGATAATTGATTGAAAGTTTCTTTCAAAATGGTTGTTATTTGAGACGGCGTCAAGTTAATATAGTCTAGCATTGATTTCATGCCTTTTGCATCTTGGTACTGATGTATAAAATCAGTTGTAAATTGTGTAATCATATTTATACCTCCTTAAGGTGTTTTCACACTTGCGTCTTTTTCTAATTTAGTCCCAGTATCAGTAGTTGGGAGTGGTGAATGGTCTTTATCTGTTTTGTCGTCTGCACTAGAAAACCACAGTATATGTTTCAGTGCTTTTTTTACCATACTAAACAATCTAAAATGGGTTCTAGTACTGTAGTTGAAATTCTTGAAAAAGAATCTTCGACTTTACCAAGATTATTTTTGATTTTTTCTTCTTTAGTTGTATATGTAGATAATTCAATTGCATCAAAATCATCAATAATTTTTTTTAGTGTTTCTATTCTAAAAGACAAAGCTTGACCTGAAGATAGGAAGTTATATTCCATTTCTTTAGTTTCATTATATTTGTTAAATACTTTGTGAAATGACCTTAGAGTATCATATAAAGGCCCGCTTTTACCTCTTAAGAATTCTGATACTACAGAAATAGCAGCAGCATTATCATCAATAATTCCTGTGGATTTAAGCTTTGCGGCAAGTATTGCCGATTTAGTAAGATGTTCTTCATTGTTGAGCCCTAAACTTGCCAAATCTTTTCTCAAGATCCCAGCATAATTAATGAACTCTTCTCTATCGATGTCTCTGGCAAACCCCGGTATTCCTTGAAGGATTTTGTCAAGTTTAGACTTTTCTTCTGGTTTGAATATTTTCGAATTGATTAAACTTAGCTTTTTAGCTGTTGCATTCTTTTGTATTGTTTTTCTAGCATAGTCTACTGCACTTCCAATAGCTTCTCCAGCAGCAACTTCTACGAGTCCGCCGACAGTAGCCGCCAAAGCTATTTTACCCATGCTTATAATACCGCGCCCAGTACGACGTATAATTCCGCTTTGCTTTTTTAACGTTTTATACTCTAAGTCCATTAATTGTTTTTCGGACATGGTTGATCTTTTTATGGCAATTTTTTTTGTTTTTCTATTTTTAGTTTCTCTTGTCTTTTTTCTTCTGCTAATTTTAGTTTTTCATATTTGTTTTGTTTGGCAAGTTCAGCTTTTTTTTCTTTCAGATTGTGTTTCAATATTTTTTCAGTACTATCGAGTCTTGTTCTTTTGGGTTTTAGAACTTTTTCAAGGATAGATATATCTTTTTCTAAAGACTTTTTGGTTGAAGCATGATCAAGTACACCTTTGAACTTAATGGTAAATCCAGTGTTATTCATAATATTCCTCTAGATAGAGACATTTCATATATCTTCATTTGAAGTTTCAAATCTGATATTTTGTTCACCTCCATCAAGTCTTTATAATTCAGAGTTTTTACTTCATTAAAGCTACAAATACCCATCATAACGGGGAAGTGATATTTGTCTTTTTTTGCGTTTTCAAGGAATTTGAAATATGAGTGTGTTATTTCTTGAAGAATATCGCTTCTTTTGTTCACTTTCATAGGCGTATACCCTTAAAATTCTGTTTCTTGTGAATCGATATTTTGTATTACTTGTTCATAATTCCAACTATCGTTAATATAGTCAAATTTTACAAATCCACCATCAGTATTGAGATAATGACTTAAGTAAACAAGACTTGGTTTTTTGAAGTCTTCTTCTAAGGTAAATGTATCGAATTGAATTGAATACAGTATTGCTACAAGATAATCCTTGTAGTAAGAAATATATTTTCTATTATCATCTAAAATGAAGTAAAATTTGTCTAAAAAGTCGGGTTTGATCATAATGTTTGTTATTGTCCTGAGATAATCAATATTATTGAGTTTGTCAATACCATAATTTTGTGAAAAACCTAATATAGAATCCCATTGATACACAGGTAATACTTTTACATCGAATGTGTGTGTTTCTTTTTTAGTTAAAATATTCATTTTGTAAAGTTGAATCATATAGCCTCCTTGATTTTACTTATTTAGTTTTTTTTACTTTGCAATTAATAGCTCTAATTTCACATGATTAGATACAATATGAATGTTTTCAAAGTCATTGAATACAAGTTTTAGCAGTTTTTCGTGCGTACTTTCTTCTACATTGTAAAATTGATTTTGAGACATATCTGTTAGTTGCTTATAATCGTAAGATCCAATAGTTACTTCAACATTGAATATGAAAGTAATAGTTTTAGGGTCTCTAAAACTAACTACCGGAAGTCCCATATCTTCAGTACTAGATACAGCTCTTGTTGTAGGTTCACTAGTAAGTTCTAATTTCCCACTTTGAATTTGCTTATCTTTGATTGAGAAAAATATTTTCGTTAAGCTGTAAACCTGATTCATTATTCAACCTCCTTTAAACTATTTTGATAACTTTGTATATCTTGTGTTGTGATATTAAGTACCACTCCCTTCATAGAATAGTTATAAGTAATACTTAGTGATAAGAATAGTTTTAGTGAAGCACTTGACGATATTTGTATTTTGAGCTTAGAATAAGAAACAATTATACCTGCATCAACAAACTCTTTCAGTTTGCATGAAATAGCCGCACTATAAGCAGTATCTCTTTGTCCTGATAGTTGAAGCGCTGATAATTTACTATTTTGTCTATTATTCAAATTCCATATTCTAATGAGTTCCGCGATAAATTCATATTTGATATAGTCATAAGTAAAAATTTCGTCTATAGGGCTAGAATCAAGACAAATCCCTTCTTTATGTAAATATTTAGATACAAATCTCAAATGTAATTGTTGAGTTCCTTTAGAATGAATAACAATAATTTTAGATTTAGAGTTTGAACCATTTTTGAACAATTCTTTCACTTCAGATTCTTTAGTTACAAAAACAAAGAAGTGAGCGGGGTCTTTGAAATTGGCATAATCATCTTTGTAAATAGTAAGACCATCACCACCATCATTATTACTTGCATAAGTATTGATGAATACAATAAAAGAATTTCTACTTCTTTTGAATAGCTCTTTGATCCCTTTTGCTTCTGCTGTGTCTTTATAAATAGCTAGTGTTACAGCACGTAGTCCTTTATCATCTTCTGCAAAAAATGATTGAATTGCTTGTTTCAAATACTCTTTTTCGTTATTAAATTCATCATTACCATTATTACCTTCTTTTTCAAGTGCACCAATTGCTTTTTCATAGTCATTTATATTCAAATATAATATTTTATTTTTGGGCGACGCAGTATTAAGTTTGATTTTTGAACATTTGTAGATAAGTAGTGGTGTATAATAACTTACTTGATTTAGATCCAACCTAGAATGCGTCAAATTGACGCTAATTGTATCAGATGGCATTATTTTGTTCCTTCACTTTTTCTTTTTTTATTTGTATTTTTGCTACAAACCCTTGACTAAAACAATAAGTTGATTTGCTATTATTGCTATTCACGTCAAGTAGACCATTGTTTTGCATATTTGTTGTATGGCGAATGTGAAATTTTACATTTTTTTGGTAGTCACAATTATCTTCAGGTGTAAAAGTAAAACTTTGAGTCGCAGAATCATGTAAAAAGTCACTAAATAATGCATAAAGTAACATAAGTCTTTCATGTGGATTTTTACCTGAATTGTTCGTCAATGCCATAAAATATAGTTGAAAATGAATAGCAAATTCGTTGACATTATCATAAAACACACCTGTTCTGGAATTATGCTCAAATAGACCATCAATATCATTAAACTGCACAGCAATTATATTTAAATGATCTACTGTATATTTAGACATGTATGGATGGTTATATGTATTTATAATATCAACAGAAAGATTGTAAAGACTTGCAAATTTGGTGAAGTCTTTTAGCGTGGATATTATGCATTTTTCAATGGTAGTAATATCCAGAATCATTTGTTGATCCTATATTCGATTGAATTAAGCATAAGACCTGTATCAACAAGTGGTGTTTGTGGAGTTTTACTTCCTTTTTTGCTTTTTAGCGCAATTGTTTTTGGAGATAATTTAGGCATAATTTTAGATGCTAAAACGTAATTCTTATAATAGTTGACAAATGCAGTTCCAAGGGCATTCATGCCATTCTCTATACTTTCTTGAAATTTACTTCTCATGTAGTCGGTATCAATATATTGTTGAAATTCTTGTGAATTAGCTATTTTAGTCAAATGTTTACGTATTGGAAGTTTACGACTTCCCTTTTCGTGCATACGTGCTATATTGGCTCGTGTTGCAAACCAACCAATTTCAAGTTCAATCTCAAATTGATCATGCATATCTCCCAACTCCCTTTAATGTTAATGTGAGATAACCTACAGAACCATCAATTGATATTATTTCGAAGTGAAAATTATCTAAATCACCTTCAGAAATTCTATCTGAGATCTCAAAGTCAAGTTGTGCACTTGTGTAAAGGGTGTAAAGACATGTCATATCACCAAGATTTGATTCATTGATACTTACAATAGAATCGGGATTGATGCTAAATAGTACGCCTGTAAATTCTTGAAAGTTGTCTTTGTCAATTATTGCGTCAATACTTGCAGTATCTTCATTATGTTCATATCTTTTTTTGTAAAGTCTCAAAGGTTTTTTATCTTCAAAATAAGAGATAACAGATTCTGCCATTTGAGCAAATTTAGTTCTAACATGATTTACCTGCATTAACGAGCAACTCCTATGCAATATTTTTTAGTTGTTGATTCTTCAACAAGTGCTAAATTAGCTAATAATGAATCAAAAGACGAACAGAACCCTTCACTAACTTTGATCCCAGCACCAAAAGATTCAGAGCCATCAGATTGTGATTGAACCTGTTCATATTCGATCTCAAGTTCATTAAGTTTATGCCTCTTTACTACTTGACTATTGCCACTAAAATCATCGATAGTTCCGCTTTTCTTTAGTCTGCAGCCAGTATAGTAATACATCAACAATTTAATATGTGAAGCCGTGAGCATCTCTACGTCAATACCCCTAACTTCAAGAAGCATATTGACTAATTTTGCATACTGCATAAAAGTAGAAAAACTCACAGTCTCTTCATTAGTGTCTAGTAATTCTATTATTTCCGTATAAAGTTGGCGTATTTCATTTTGAAGTTCTTGTGTTTCTTCTTGACTTTCATGCTGTGACATAAATGCTCCTTAACTTTGCTTAATTTCTACTTGAAGAATAGTCTTCTGTGTAGCTAAAAGCCCACCAAGAACAAAATCAATATAAGAATGAGCTATATCACCTGAATTGGTGTCAATTTGTTCATTTGGTGTTGGCAACATGAATTTACTTGGTTTGAACTTAAGTAGCTTTGGATTCATAGGATAAATAATAATTTGATTTTTTAGCAAATTAGATGTTTTTATAGTTACTTCATTTCTGCCATTTACAGCTTTAATAGTTTTTATCAAAAAATCTTCCCATGCAAATTCAGGAGATGATTGGGGTACATTTGATATTCCATAAGGTTCAACAAATTTTATGCTGGTTAGTGGATCAACTAATACCATGAATGGACAATCAAAATAATCACCAAGTTCTAATTTTGAAAGACCAGATTTGATAGATTCAAATATTTTTTCCATTTTGTCTTTGTTCGCAGCTTGAACTTCTTCTTTGATTTGATATGGCATATTAAGCAGTCCATACATATTAGGTAAGAGAACTTTTGAATTTTTACCATCTTTTTGCACTGATACAGTTCCCGTTAATACAAAATTGGTGATCAGTTTCATAATTTCATCGCATGCTAGTTTATATGCAGTGCCAAAAGGTAAATGATTATTATTAACATCTCCAACATACTCGGAGTTTGTATAATCAGAAACAACAGAATCTTTCAGATGTGCAAATTTGTATTGCAAACGCAAATAATTAAGTTTTACGAATTCTGATCTAAATCCTATTGTTGAGACAGTATTGTAATTATTTATAACATTTGTTGGATTATCGTTCAGAAATGCATCCCATTCTACTGTTTTGAAAAATCCCATCTTATAAGGAACTTCTTCAATTTGTTCTGAAGTAAACCAATCGTAAAATTGTGGTAATTCTACTTCCTCTGTTGCTTGAATAATTTCTTGTTCATAATAATCTTCTTCATATAATTCCATTTTCAAACCTCCTCGATTGAATTATTGGACACTATTGCCAACAAATTTTACATGAACTAGATACGTATTATTTGGTAAAGATACCGTATCTTCTAAAGCAATTGCATTGTAAATGGTATTTGAACCACTAGATTTTTCTGCCTCTCCTTTATCGTTAAATTTAATTTTGTCGCCTCTTTTGATTGTGGCGTCTTTTGCAAAAAGCCAAGCTTGATAACCACCAGAAGTAATAGGAACAACTTGAGCTGTTTCTGTATACTCATCAACATCAACACATATGCCATATACGTTAGAATCATCGCTTGTCTCAACAAAAACAGACCTATCAGTATCAAAACTCAATTTCACAGCACGTTTGTATGGAAAACCTTTATAAGGATAATTTTCATATTTGTCCACGCTGCTTGAGATAGTTTGTGTCAAAATATAAGGAAAATCGGCACTGCCCTGAAAACCATTCTTTGCACAACTTCTTACAGCCAAATCTTCTGTTGTTGTTTTAGTATATTTCTTAAGTTTAAGATATGCCAACCTGTATTGTTTTTCTTTCTCTGCTCCAAAACGATTATCTAAATTTTGACTTACATCTTCTGCTCCTCTTCTTTTTCTACTTTTAGGAGTATGTGAACTACTATCTTGATTTACGTGAACTTCTGATTCAATCTCAAGATCAGCTTGTTCTTTTGTATCATCTACTTGAGAAGATGATTCTACATCATTGACTTTACCACTCATTAGCTTTTAGCCCTATTACCAAATATAGAAACATGTATTATGTGAAGATTTTCATTTAGTTTTACAGCCTCAGAAAGTGCAACTGCATTGATGAGTCTTGATGAGCTAGTATCTTTCTCTAGTTCCCCAAAATTATTGAATTTCAATGTATCTCCAATAGAAATACTCGTAGCATTATCCTTTTTAGCAATCAACCAACCTTGAAAATTATTATTAATAGGGATAACTTGAGCTGTTTCTGTATAATCATCAATATCGATACATATGCCATATAGATCACTACCACCACCTGGTACTACAACTGGTTCATATTTAGCATCGGAAAAATCCAATTTGACACCACGCTTATAGGGATATCCTTTAGATGGCATATTTTCAATGATATCCACACTACTTGTGGTAGTACCACCTGATGCTGCAAAATGCAGATTCTTATCTCTAAATTCAGTATTATTACTAAACAATCCAGGATCAACACTTGGATTCTTCATATAAGACTTTATTTCGTTAAGCTTATCTTCATATTCCTTTTTTAGTTTTGCAATATCTGCCATTTAGTCTCCTTTTTAAACTTTAGATATTTTTTTTCTAACCTTTGAAGATCGCTTTACTAGCTCTTTGTATCTGTTTAAGATACCGCTTCTCAATTCATTGTTATTGGTTGACTTGAAGTGTGGGGAGGCAGTAGAAATCTTATCCTCAAATTTGATACCAGTTTTGCCAATACTTTTAGTTGTAACACTTTTGTTCTTTCTAGTCTTTTTCATCGAAGTTTTGGCAAGATTTAAAAGCATATCTAATAATGTACCTTTGATATGCTCAAGATTATCTATCTTAGCTATAGCCTTAATTTGATCCTTTGGAACATACTTTCTAACAAGTTCTCGCTTTTGCGCTAACATAATCTCATCTAAGCTGTGCCCACGTGATAGTAGCGCCTCCTTGTTAAAATGACTACTCAAATATTTCTTTGACAAAGAATCAATTTCATTAAGTTTTATAGCTTCTCGTAAGATTTGATTCTTTGCTTTATTCTTTGCCTTGACTTCGGCTAATTCTTGAGCTACTCTTTGATTTATGCTCAAAGGTTTACTTGCTTTGTTTGATAATATCTGCTTGTCATTCTTAGCAAGTCCCTTTTTATATTTCATAAGCTTATTATATTCGTCCAAACTAATAGTCTTTGTAGGAACTTTGCTTGTTACGTTATTAGCTTTGCTAATTACTTTGACATTTTTACTAACTACTTTGTTGTTTTCTTTAGTTTCTGTTTTCATTCGTTATTAACCTCCTAAGAAAATTTCTCCAAAAAACAATTTGTCTTTCAAAAGCTCAACTGACTTTTCTGACAATTCTTCACAACCTATAGCACTCTTATATTTCTCAAAAAGTTCAAGTAATTTGATATCATGCTCAATCTTGTCAGTTTCGCTCAAAAGAATCAGAGAATTGAATCTCATATCGAGACCAAAATATTGATTAAGCTTCTGATTTACCGCAATTTCAATTCGTTCTTGCACCCCCTTCAAAAAATCGTAATAATTACTTCGGTCTCCTTTGCCATCATTGCCAAGACCTTTAGTTTGTTCGTTAAAACTTCTAGTTAATGGTTCTTTAGTATCTGCTCCTATTTTTGCTTTTACAAGTTCTAAAGTATCTTTCAAGAAAGTAAGTTCATATTTCATAACTTCTAAATGTGCAGACTCACTTCCAGAATAAAATATCCCATCATTGTTCAAATTGGATTTTAGTCTTTCAAGTTCGCGGGACAAATCATTATTTAGCGCATTCAAGATATTAGTACCCTTCTTTACGACCTCATCACCACTATTGTCAACACTACCATCATCAGAATTGCGCCTAAAAAGCTTCTTAAACATGCCAGAACTATTATCTTTGTTACTTTTGGTAAGTAAATTAAATTGCAAAGATGCTTTACTTATAGCATCATTAATCTCTGCTAAAGACTCATCTCTGTAAAATAGAAAATTGTAGTTTCGAATCCTTCTATCTATCTCTTGATAGATAGTCTCAAAAAGAGCTACATTTAGCAGAAAACTTTGTGTATAACATGGTGTATATGAACCCAAAATATAGTCATAATTCTCATATATGATCAAACGACTCTTATGGATCTTGACTTCTTTTCTAGCCAAAACTCCCTCATCATCCTCTTCTTTGAATGAATATATGACATAAGGAGACTTAGAACCCCTATCTCGCACACAACTAAAATCTAAATACACAAATCCAATTGGTAATTCTGAATTAATTTCTAAGTCAAGATTATCATCTCCTGCTGTTTTGACCAAAATATAGCCAATACCATTGAATCTGTAACTTATGATACAATTCAATAGTGCTTCTTTGAGTTCTACTTTTAGATTATCTAACGTATCTTCAATACCGCTTAAAGCAGTACTGTAAAGAACTTCTAAGTTGATCCCATTGTGCAGGACGTCTTCTGCAACATTATTTATATAATTCCTGAAAAATATTGAATGTTTGTATAATTCATAAGAATTGATTTTAGAGTTGTATTTCATTATTTCTCCAATACATCAACCCTGTTCACCCTTATTCAATATACAAAAAATAATTATAGATCAATTATTCATTTTTGCTAAAAAATAATAGCAAAAATTATAAAAAATTGCAAAAAAAATTTAAACTTATTCTTTAGATAGAAGAAATATTTACTTATTTAAATTTACTTTATAAACAATGCATATAGCATAGATATTAATGCTAGAAATATTCCTACATTAATGGTAATAATAGTCCCAAACATCCAAGCATGTAATTTAAATGTTCCTTTAACCTCTGATGAAAATTTATCTATCTTAGTATCAAGTTCCATTTTGTTCACTTCCATATCTTTTCTTACAAGAGAAATATCTGACTTTAATTCGTCCCTTACTTTGTCGATTTTGTTATTTAAGTTATTTTCAACAGTATCTATTTTGTTATTTAAGTTATTTTCAACAGTATCTATCTTATTATCAAGGGCCTCTTTAACCTTTTCAATATCAGATCTTAAACCACGCTCTAACATCTCTAATTTTATGTCAAAGTTCTCTTTTAAATATTCAAGATCTTTAGTAGTAAGTTCATTTTTATAGTATCTATAAGATAAATCATCAGCAATTTCTCTATTAATACCCGCTTTTATAAGCTCATTGAATACCATCTGCCTAGTAATTACAGGCTCCATTTGCATATACTCCATAAAGAATCTCCTTATGTAATTATTATACAACAATTTATAAGCTAAATGAAAGTAAATTTAGTAAAATGTCGACTTCTATCACGATAATTTAAAGACAAAATTAAATATGCAGCTGATAATGCATCAAGAGCATCATCATAAACTTTACCATCTCCATTATATGAATAAATATCACTAAATGCAGAACGACTACTATAATCTAATAAATGCATCTTGTTATAAGTAAATGGTGTTAATAAAGAAACAATTCTTGCGTGTTTATCTGTTTTTGGTTTTGTTGGTGCAATTCTAAAGTAATTTTCCATATTATCTCGAAGTCTAACATATTCACGTGTCAAAGCCCCAGCTCCTTTAATATCATCTCTATCTTCAATATAAAGAGTATTAACATTTAAATTCCCCATTATTACCTTTATTGTATTCATAACATATGGATCAACAGCTGGTTTTTGCTCTTGAAATATAAATGCATAATACTTATCCGACACTTTCTCTAAAACACAAAGAGAAGTATTATCCCCACCACTACTATATGCAGGATCTAAATAAGCTATAGGACTTTTAAAGTCATAGTCTTCAATAATATTAATATTACGAAATATAGCATCATTATTTGCGACCCATTCTCCTAGTAGTACACTGGCTTTATATGTTGGAAAGTCTTTATAAAGTTCTTCTTGGGTCTTTATAAATTCCTTTGAAATTTCCTCATTATCATATGTCGTAAAATTATATGTAGAATATATTGTATTCTTATCAATATAATCTGTTTTAAAATAATGCTCTGGATGATCAGGATTAGTATCAAAAACGATAAACTCTGGTTTTATTCTTAGTCTCTTAAGCGCTTCTTTTAATGTCTCTTTATGAAGCGTTGTTGCTTCATTAACATAAATAACAGCAGAATTCGATCCTCTAAATCTTTTAAAGTCTCTTATTTTATCTCCACCATATAAATTAACCCTTAAAGAATCGATTTCAAAATATGACCTATTTGAATATTTGGGAACAAAAGGTATTTTAAGCATATTAGCAAGATCTTCAAACTGTTCTATAACATTAATTTCTAATGCCTTCTGTGAATTACCTAATATAAAATTATTGGTACCTTTCCTATAAAGATGTCTATTTTTAAGTAAAGTTTTTAAGAATAGATAACAAGCCAAAAATGTTTTACCACTAGCAATTCCTCCTGATAAAATAACTTTGTTTTGATTATTCTTCTCAATAGCACTTAACACTTTACGCTGTTTTTTATTTAAGATTTTTTTTCAAAGCTTTTAAAATCAATAACTACCGGTTTTGGCTTCATAAAAGATGCAATATCAATACCAAAATCACGTTTATATTCCCTTTGCAAAGACTTGAAAATACTACTACTGTATATATCCATTTACTTATCCTCCAAACCTAAATCTACCCTCATCTAAGTCTGCAATTTTGAATTTCTTCATTGTTTCATAACATAACTTCATTGTTTTATCTTCTTTCTCACGCTTTAAGTCTTTGAGTTTGATCTTCTTATCTTGAAGTTCTCTACTATTTCCTTTATTTTTAATCATTTTGATCTCTCTCTCCAATAGATTTATTTCTTCTATACAATCTTCAAGTTCTAATTCTAAAAAATTGTTAAATGCCTTCATAAACTTAAGTCCAAGTTGACTTTTAGTTATACTGAATTGACTTTTGAGCTCACGTGCTTTGGCATTGTTTTCGAGTACTCGACCTAAGACACTATCAAGAGTAGTTTTACAAATGGTTATTTTATTGTCACTAGAAAACTCTTTTGGATTATCTTGACTAATCTCCCATTTTTGTCTCATCTTACATACATTAGCTCGTGAAACACAAAGCTCTTTCGCTATTTCAGCATCACTTAATCGATCTTCTTCAAAATACATGGCATAATCTTCATATGCTCTTTTTACTTTATTCATATCTCTTCAACCTTATAATTTAACAAAAATTAATTTTAGTTTAACATAAACTCTATAACAAAATAACAATTTTACAAAACCAATAAATACTTCCAATAATCGCTATATATTTTATAAAATCACAAATATCTATTAAAATGAGGAGATTTTATATGAAAATAACCAATTTTACTTTGATTTTATTACTATTAATGAGTAGTTGTGAACAAGATAATAACACAAATAAAGGAATTAAAAGTAGAAACAAAAGAGACTTAGAACAACAAGTAGAAGCAAAAAAAACACCTGAAGAAACATTGAGAGAAAAGTTAAATGACAATCAGAAAAAAGGCCTAGATTTTTTAAAAGAAGCTTTAAATAGCGACTCTGAACTCAATAAATTTTTAAATGAAGACGAATCCAAAATAAAAGAGGCTCTTGATCACATTCAATCAGAACTTGCAAAGTGCACAGGTGAAAATGCATCTGAAAAAAAAGGAACATTTAAACAAGTAGTAGAAGGTGCTTTGAAAGGTGGATTAGATAATTTTAAAGGACAAGCAGCTAGTACTTGCGATCAAGAACAATAAAACCATCAATCTACAAAATAAAAACAGAATTTAAAAACAAGATTTAAGAAAGAAAGTACCAAGATATTTTCATAAAAGTAAAAGTATAATTAAAAAGATTTAAAAAAAGGTATAAGTAAACAAAATGTTAACTTGAAGTTAACAGGGAAAGATAAGTTAAAAAAAGAATAGAAATATCTCTCATTGCAAACAGATGGGTCGTTAAAATGAAACTTAGAAAGAATAGAGACTAAATTTTCAAGTATTTGTTAAAGTTACCACAAAGTTTACTAGATATTTTGTGCTGCACCTTTAAATATCAGCCCTTCTGATTAAAATAAATATCCTACACATTAAATTTTGCATACAATGGAGAGACATATAATTTGACATAAATTAAGAGTATTTGTTAACATATTTATACATAATTTTACTTATTTTATAGCATTTAGTTAACATATAAATTACATGAAAGAATATGAAATATTAAAAGCAAAAATCAAAGAACTCGAGAAACAAAATTCAATATTACGCAAAGAAACAAGGCAATATAAGAAGGAATTATTACAAACCAAAAGCAATACTAAATCTAAACCAACACCAATAAGATTTTATTTAAATGATAAGACTATAAGATTAGTAAAGAAAAGTATAGACAAACTTAAACAGATAGATCCAATCTCAGGATGGTTTGTTCATATACTCTCAATTACAGGTTGTAGAGAAGTAGAGATTCAAAATATAAGACTTGATGACATAATAAGAGAAACAAACAATAATGGTGATGTATTTTATAGTTTACGTGTAAATGTAGCAAAAAAGAGAAGTAATATTTGCATTAGAGAAGTAGTAATAAGTAAATCTGAATTTGAAGCTATAGAGGAAATTCATAAACTTCATTTTAAAAATAAAGGACAAGATTCAAGACGTACTTACCTATTTCAAAAAAGTAAACATCGATTTAAAGATAATAGAATAAATATAAGTGAAATTTCAAAACAATTTAAAGAATTACTAACAAAATCAGGATTTAAACATCGTAAATCACTACATATATGTAGAAATATATTTATTGCAACACTTAAAAGTAAAGGATACAATTCATTTGAAATTAAAGAATTAATGAAATATGCATCAACGGCTGAAATAGATAATGTTTATGGTCTTTCAAAAGCAAGTAAATTAAAAGCATATCATGATATTAAAGATGGCTTTAAATAATATTGTATATTTCATGTATTACTATAATAAAAATAACAAAAAGAAGTTACAATTCTCTTTGTTAGAATTTTTTTTGGGGAATAAAGGTTATACTTAGTTTAAAGGTAATTTAACAACATATACATTATACAATTAATCTTAACAAAAATCAAGATTTAACATAAAAAATAAGCATAAAAAAAAGGCATATAGCCTTTTAATAATACCAATAATGGAGATAATAAAGTGAGAATTCATATTTTTCTAAATATACGCTTAGATTTTATATGATACTCTTGTCCTCTATCTTTAAGAAAAAGAGGATCATATAAAACTTCTGTATTATTTGTTGCCATAAAATGGGATCCAATATTATTCTTTATCTTAACTTCACTTATTTCAAATTCATCTTTTAAACACTTATAATCTTTATCTTCAACACGAACATCTCGTTTAATGCCAAAGAAACTTAAGATTCTACATGGATTTAAAATATAACAATTAATCCTCATATAACCTAAACTAACAAATTGATAATAATTATCATTAATATCCTTAAAGTCAAATTTGTTCTTTGTAAGTGATGCTATATAATAATGCAAAGATAAAAAGTAACAACCCCAACGTCTAATCTCTAATAAAAATCTATTATCATTTTGTTGTAATTTCATATATCATTTAACCTCCTATTAATTTAAAACTTCTAAAAAGGAATATCTTCATTAAATTCACAAGCAGAATCAGGAACATGCGGAGGAACAGGAACAGGAATATCAACTTTAGGATTATGATGCTTAGTACCTGTACCAAACAATCTCAATTGCTCTACAAAAATAATGCTTTTAATTTTATCAACTCCACTATGTTTATCCTTATAATACTCATGTCTCATAGATCCCTGAACAACGACTTGTTTACCTTGACTAAGAAAATGAAAAAGAGTTTCTGCTCGTTTACCAAATAATACACAATTAAAAAATTGTGCATTATCTCTCCACTCACCTTCTCTTTTGACTTTAATATTATTAGCTATAGAAAAATTTAGTATAGCTAAATTTGTACTACTATAAGATAAAAGTGAATCTTTAACTAAGCGTCCTGATAATGTGATGTTATTAATGTCAGACATCAAAACCCCCATCATCATAAAGCCTACGTCTGATCTCCATTCTTTGGAGATCACAAATACAAAGTTACCTAAATATTCATTGTATTCTTTTGTTGTATGATAGTCATAAACATATTTTTTAATAATATTTCTTAAACACTTACATATAAATTTTAACACACGATATAAAATTATTAAAATAAAGATTATTACATGTATAATCATCTGCTCCACCTCCCATTAAATTGCATATGAGGTGGAAGATACAGGATTAGATATAGAGAACTTACGACGAGAACTAATATCATTAATATAATAATAATCATAATGATCCGTAATTAACTTAAATCTATCCTTAATAGCCCGTTTACCTGAATTTAACGCAAATACATTCTTTCCTAATCTATAAACAATATTATCTGTTAACGAAAACTCCATAGATAACTTACCAAATATATCTTTAAGAACATCCTTATCTGATTTAGTAAGTGCATATAATTCTTTAGCATTCTCTTTCTCTTTTTTCTCTATTTCTGTTTGCTTAGATTGAATATCAACTAAATGCTTCTCTAAAAGTTCTTGCTCTTCAGCACCAATATTTAATTTAACAATATTGATAAAACTTATAAACTCATCTTTATAATTTAATTCTGCTAATTCTGAACAAAATTCACTATCTTGTAGTAATAATTTTATATGATTAGTTAAATCTTCTATGTCAATATTTGCAAGTTCAATAGATTTGTCACTATTTATGATATTACAAATACGTTCAACTTCCATATCCAATGTCATAATGTAAACCATCACTTTCCCTATAAAGCCATTATTCCTCTCTATAACACAATTAACAGGCTCATCACCAATTAAAAAAAACAAATTGCATTTTGATAAGCCAGTACATGCAAGTTGCACTTGTGCTTGAACATAATATTTAAAGAAATATTTACTATCTAAAAAATTACCTGTTTGATTATATTCTGTAATAGCTGATGTTAAATAATTACTATCACTACATTTAATCTCTAATAGTTCTGCTTCACCTTGATTGTTTACAAACCAACCATCTATTGTTGCACCAACAATATTATCTAATCTACCTACTCGTTTGAAGTAATTATATTTGTCTATTCCATTAGCATATTTGTTTTTATGTAAAACTTGTATATTATCAGAATAAATACGTAGAAACTCATCAAATCCTAAATTTTCTAATGCTTTACCTTTTTTAATATGCAAATTATCTTTATATGGAACTTCTTTCCCAAAAGATTTAAGCACTCTACTTACAATTAATTCAGCAGCAGCTTCAGCACCAAGAAATATACTCCCAACTTCACTAGCACCAAATTTTGTTAATGTCCCACGTTGAATAGAAAAATCTACTTTACTATTAAACTTGAAATATTCATTCTTTTTGATACCAGGTAATTTACGTCCTATTTTGCTCATTTTACTTACATTAGTTTGTTTATTATTATCAGAATCTGGTACTGGAATAAAAGATTCTAAACCTTTAATAACTTGTTGAGTGTATAAATCTTGTTGATTCACTTTTTTTGCTCCATTGTTAATTGTTTTTGCTGTTGTTAACATATCATTTATATTCAT
>NC_011264.1 GCF_000019685.1 Borrelia duttonii Ly | reverse complement strand
TACACCTCTTTTGAAAAATTTGTCTTATTTAAACCCCCATTCTTTATCACTAAGCTAATAAATATAATAAAAATAGCAACAATTATTAATTACTATTTTAAAGAAATTTATAGATAAAATGAAATTATTTAAGGTTTACATATTAAACAAAATATAATATAAAGCAAAAATCTCGATTTTCAATAATTCAACATTAATTATTAATAAATCAATAACAAATACAAATAAAATAAATAATCATTTATTAACAACTTTGGCATTTAATTTTCTTTGCAAAGCGAGCACTCAAATTTTCAACTCTCAACTGAATTTTCTCCTCTTTAATTCTTCGCTCTTTCTCTTTATATTCAATCCAATCCTCAAAACTCTTATCCGATCCATATCTTTTTTGAAATTCTTTAAATTCACGATCCATTGCCTCTATATTAGCGTCAACCTGCGCTATAAATGCTTCCATATCCATTTCTTCATCTCTAAAACCTTTCTTTTTTCTAGGAAATTTAATATCTTTCATAATAAAATAAAACCCTCTTAATAGTAATAAGATACTATACTATTATAACAAACTAACATGTTGCATTGTGACGAATTATTGTATTATCATGAAAAATTATTGCTTTCCTATTCAGTATTGAATTATGTAGTAATATAATTTATATAGGAGCTCTAAAAAATGATCAATATATTATACTCAATAAAATTACAAAGAAGTATTAAAGTTAATTTACCAAAAATTAACAAGGATATTAATTTGAAGCAACAACGTCAAATCTTTAATTCAGAGTCTAAAAAACAACATAAAAAATTTAATGATGACAAAATACTTGAATTTATCAAATCTAATTTAGAAAACGATAATCGTACTATAAAATCAGTGCGTAAAATCAATCAAAATACAAATTTATCTAAATATAAAATAAATATTTATCAGAATTAATGAACAAGGGCTTAATCACAAAAGAGAACCAAAGATTAGTGATTAATAGAGATTAATACCTAAGTACCATACTATGAAATTCCTAAATACTTTCCTAAAGTCACAAACATTTGGACTACAAAATATGAAACAGCAAGTGTCGCAATAACTGTCAAAGACGAAATCAATTGACCCTTAAATCCTAACTTACCTTCAATAAATCCTAACTTACTTTCAATAAAAGTTAACCTAGAATTAATTTGACCCACATCACTCTTAACAGCCTCTATCTTTGCATCTAGTTTATCCATTCTAGCATCTAGTTTATCCATTCTAGCATCTAGTTTATCCATTCTAGCATTAAGTCTACTCTCAACTCCATCTATTTTGGCATCTAGTTTATCTATTCTAACATCTAGTTTCTCCATTCTAGCACTAAGTCTACTCTCAACTCCATCTATCTTGGCATCTAGCCTACTCTCAACTCCATCTATCTTTTCATTTAAATCAATCTTGAGAATATTGATCTTATCATCTAAATAGTGAAAATTATCCATCATTCTATCTTGAAGAAGATCAAACTTCTCTTCAAGAACATAATAACTTATAATCTGACCATCAAATGGTATATTATGATAATCTTTTTTAACTCTCTCAGACCTAATTGAACTCTTATTTATTGGATTATCATCAATTAATTGTTCTTTTGTTACAGCAACATCCATATTCAAACCTCTATTAATCTTTAACTCTCTACATTCTAATTAATTGTAACATAATAAGCTTGAATTATTAATTGTAACCACTTAAAAAAATAATAAGACCAACAACAAAAAAGTTATTGATCTTATTCAAGGGTATATTTATAGTAAAAATAATAAATTTTATTACTATAAATACAATTAACATTATACATCTTGTTAAAAAAATCAATAGATAAAATTGATTATTGAAAATATTTTTTATTTTTTCTAGTCCAACATTCGAAAACCAATTGCATGCTCCTTCTCCTTTAACATTCTAACAATTTTATCAGCATCCAAAACATCACCATTAAATAATTATTGATAATTACGTGTCCTTTATTACTTCCTTCAATTTTTTGTATTCTATTAATTTCTTCTGCAATAATTCTTGCTTCAAGATTGCTAAAATTTTCATTAATTGGTGCTGGTGTTACTCTTACAAGCTCATTTTGACCAAATTCACTAGTCATAAGTCCTTCACCAGGCATAAATGTTGGCTTTGTAGTCATAAATCATTAACACCACCAGCTTATACACTAAGATCATAACGACCATTATCATCAAATGCTAACTTTACTACTCTCTTATATAAAGAGCCTTTAATTGGATGGTTTTCAACTTTATTACAATTACTTGTTACAAAGCCACCTGAATTACTAGAATTTTGATATTTATATTTAAAAGAAGCATATAAAAATTAATTTGCATATATCAAAAAACACCTCACATTATATAAAGCTTAATAAATTGAAACTAGTATTATTAACATACGCAACATTAAATATCAAAATATCATCATTTAGCAATAATTTTAGAATTCAATTTCTTTGCAAATCGCGAACTCAAATTCTTAACTCTTAACTGAATTTTTTCATCTTTAAGTTTTTGCTCTTTCTCCTCATATTCAATCCAATCCTCAAAACTTTTATCCGATCCATATCTTCTTTGAAATTCTTTAAATTCACGATCCATTTTCTCTATATTAGCGTCAACCTGCTCTATAAACGCTTCCATATCAATTTCTTCATCTCTAAAACCTTTCTTTTTTTTAGGAAATTTAATATCTTTCATAATAAAACAAAACCCTCTTAATAGTAACAAGATACTATACTAGTATAACAAATTAACATGTTGTTAACATATTATACTTTTAATCTCTCTTAATTATCACTAAATTAATAAATTTAATCTAAAATAGCAACAACTATTCATTAATATTTCAAATATTATAAAAAACAAAAATTCTAGTTGCACTTAGTTAGTTATGACAATAATTACTTGTTAACTAATTTATTGACGTTTAATTATGAGAATTATGATATAATACAATATAATATTGTGTTATATATGCATATCAATTAAACTTCATAACTAATGGCCTTACTAGATTTTATACAAAATCACTCTTTTAAGCAAAAATCATAAATTTAATAATATTTAATTTATCTTTATCTTGTCTAAGACACCTTTAATTTCATTAGCTAAAGCTATAACAACACTACATTTGGCTTCAAAGTTTTCGAACTTTTCTTCAAAATACGGTTGAACTTTATGAAGGTCAAAAACTCTAGTCCGCAATTCTCCATTTAATTGAATTATGAAAAACTCTGTGGCTATATCATTGTTGTAATCATTCACAAATTTTCGTATTACTCCTGTTATTAATTCTCTTTTAGATGATTCAAGTTTTTCCAATTTGGTTTTTAATAACTTTAAATCTTGTAGAGATAACATATCAAGTTTATTTTGTTTAGCTTTTAAAGCTTCATATACATCTATGTAATATGCTTTAGCATAGTTCCTTGATTGTTCAATTATATTGTTTTTAAATTCATTCATAAATGATTTGCATCTTAATGAACTTTCTGAAACATAAAAAGTAGAACCATTATCTATATTATAATAAATATCTATAAAGGGTGCCATCAAATTAAGATCATATTCAAGAGCTAAGTAAAATTCATTTCTTAGTATCACGTTTTCTGTATACAGGATATTCTTTGAAGCATCTTCAATTATAAACATGTTAAATATTTCATTGGGACTAACCAATCCAGGGCCTACCACTTGAATAATTTGTGCAAATTCATCCCAACTTTTACCATAATGTATTTTTAAAATATCCATTACCTTATTAGGAATCTCTCTTTTAATATCTGCAATTTCTTTTTCTTTTTCTTTTTCTTTCTGTTCTTTTTGCATATTTTTTTGTTCTGGAGTTGTATTACTACTAATAACAATGCTACTAGAAACATACTTTTTTGGGGAGCCACAAGATATCAGTAACAAATTTATCACAACAAACATTATCGATATAATGAAATCTTTTTGTTTCAAATATTCTCCTTATCATAAAAATATCAATTTCTATTAAAAATTAAATTGATAAATTATTTCAAACTTTTAACTTATTAACCACCAACACACACATTATAATATTTGAACATGGGTATGTCAAGTTTTATTTTGTATAATGTCTAATTATCGATTAAATATCCCAAACAATATGTTTTGCATATTTAAAATTATCATAAAATACAATGTTAATATGATTATCACCAATATATAAATAAAACCATTTCCCCCTAAGGTTGTTTTACTTTTGCACATTTTAGAATACTATTTTTAATTTTATTAATCATAACCCAAAGATCTACTTTAGTCACTTCCTAAGTCAACTTAACATTAACTAAATAATTTATTTGCTCCAGAATTATTTCTTGCTTGTAAGTCAACACTCTAGGTCAATCTGTATGAACCACCACACCACCAGCATCTCCAAAATTGACTTCTATACCAGATTGTTTTGCTACATCAACAACTTTTTTACACTTTCAATTACAATCTACACGCTAGCCTTATCAGCCCCAACCGCACTAACACCAGCAACATCATCAGCAATACCAATATTACCCTTTTGCAACACCAACCAATTTAGTTAAAGCCCCAATTAACTAGTTAACTGGTCTCAAAAACTTCATTTGCTTCTTTAATGGAACCCTTGACAACTCCAATTGTGTTCACACCAACATTCTTTGCACCAGAAATTTCACCTGCTAGCCCTTGCAACTTTTCATTAATCACTTCCAATCCTTTTTTTATCTTCTCAAAATATTCTACTATCTTATCTCTCTTATATCCCGATTTCACCACACTAAATCCTAATGTATCTCCTATTGCACTCCCAAAAACACTAAAAATTCCTAAAACCATACTACTGCACTTGCTACTGCTGCTTTTGCCTCACTAACATTATCCCGCTTTTCAAACAACTTACCAATTGTCTTATACTGCTCTCCATCAGTCTTAGTAGAAACAGCTTTACATTCATTCTCTTTCAATACTACTACAATAATGACCTTTATTCATAAATAAATATATATATATATATATATATATTTATTTATTTATTTATTTATTTATGCTATTAAAATCTTCATGTAATACATCTTGTCTAAAAGCAGTAGCATTACCAATAATAATATTAACACTACCACTAGCTAGCTCCCAAAGCCGCTTCCTTTGCTCACTCCTCGATCTTACTTATCTTCCCAATAAATTTCTCTACATTTTCTTTAGCCCTAACATAATGCCCATATTCTCCTACAATTTTTCACAATCTCACTTTAAGTATCTTTATTGTATTCTCAATCTCACTAAAATATGCTTCAATATCACTCTTCTTAGTATCTGCCTTGATTCCTAACGTCTCAGTAATCATATCCCCAAAAGTGACAAAAACGTCCAAAAATCCTTCCCTTCAATTAACCATATAAAAATTAATGATTGATTTTATTAACACATATTATCAATGTAAAAATACAAAATCTATATCATTGAGCGTTTTATATTTACATTACATAATGAGTCTTCTAAATTTAAGATTATACTTTCATACTATATTATATAAAACTATAGATGGTTATTTGATTTTTTCAAATGTCTAATATACCTCACAATAAGAATAATGATATTAATAAAAAAATAATATACAAAACACATCTTTATTTGACACTACAAAATAAAAGATACCAAGAGATTAACTCGCAGTATCTTTCTTTTATAACTTTAACTTTATTTTTTTCATTTTATTATTTAGTTATATAGTGCTATCAATTTCCACCACCAGAAACACTCTTTTCAGATGATGAAGGAGTATCATTATTAATTTTTATTACATTCTTTACTTCCTTAAGTCCCAAATCAATTGTCTTTCTTATTGCTACAGTTAATGTATCTAATGCTTTAGTCACAACACTTACTATTGCTCTTTCTATCATTTTTTTTGCATCATTAGCATTGTCACCATTAGCAAATTTACCATTCTTAGCTATAGCTCTTAATGCTATACCTCCTGCAACTTCCACATCTTTAGGAGCATTAACATTAGCAGCTGCAATAGCGGCACTATGCTTAGCTAATTTAGCAGCATTACCACTATCTCTAACCATAGCTTTTAATACATCAGCTCCAGTTACGGCTCCAACAGCCTTTGATGCATCAGTTGCTGATTTTTTATCATCCGCTCCAGATCCAGTAGTACCATCAAATAATTTACCTGCACCATCATTATTCCTTGCAGTATTACCATCCTCAGCCTTTTTATCATCCCCAGCTTCAGCATTTCCTTCTTTTTTAAGTACCACTTCTACTATACCTTTAATTCCTTTCACTAAACTATCAATATCACCAGCAGTACCGCCAGCATTATTATCAGCTACATTTCCTATTAACTCACTAGTATCACCAATAGCTTCACTTGCTTCCTTTGCTCCTCCAATTATCTTATCTAGTTTACTCTCAACTAATGTCTTCACTGCACTCTCAGTAGCTGCAGCATTCGGATTCTTTTCTGCCTTCATCTCACTAACAATTTTATTAAGTCCATCCTTTATCCCTTGCAAAGTCTCCTGTACTGTCTTAAAATATTTCCCTACATCCGACTTCTTACTCTCAACATTCAACCCCAATACACTCCCTACTATATCCACAAAAAAAGTAAAAACATCCAAAAATTCATTACTAACTTTCACTCATTGACTTTAAAAACTTATTCTCAAAACTCCCTTTACCCTCTTCTACTACTCAACTATTACATCCCATCACTACCATCATTACCCATTAATATAATCTCTTTAACTTTATCCTATTTATATGAACTAATAATCTTATTGTTAGTTCAATCTTTTAATGACATTTCAAGGTTGACATTTTTCCACAAAATTAATTTTATCAAAAAGACCATTTAATTTAAAATGGACAGCACCACATAGAAAAGGCATTATTACTTATAATCATTCCTTCCTCTATATAGGCCATCCAAATAAATTTATATTACACTATAACTACTATCAAACAATAACAATTTAATAGCAAATATTAGAATATCAAACAAAGTAACTTATTTTTTAGCTACCACCTTGTTAACCTTACTGTCAACTTTACCAATCTCCATTCTAACTGTTCTTCTAATAATTAAACCAAGTGTATCTAATAATTTATTAACAGCCTCAGCTGCAGCATTTTTAATTTTATTAGCATCCTCACTATTAGAATCATTATCCTTAACAGCAAATTTACCATCTTTACTCATTGCCTTTAATGCAACAGCAGCTGCAAAGTCTGCATTAGTTTTTGCACCAATACCATTAGGAGTGTTAACAAAACCAGTAACCAATTCCCCAGCATTACTATTATTACCATCAAGATTACCATCTTTAACATTAGCATTGCATATTTTATCAATCATTGCCCATGGGTCAGCTTTGGAAACTTCTTGAGCAAGTTTAGCGCCAGCTCCCTCTTGCGCACCATCTTTACCACTATTAAGAGCAGCAGTAGCATCAGTTTGAGAAGAAGCAGTAACAGTAGCACCAGCATCTTCTGTTGAAACATTTACACCTGACTTTTTAGCAATATCAACTATTTCTTTAATCCCTTCAATGATAGATTGAACGCTTGCTCTATCAGAAACAATAGAAGCTTTAGTACTACTATCACTGATTGCCCCAATATCAATCTTATCATCACCAACAGCATTAGCTAATTTCCCTACAGCAGTAATTAATTTATCAATCACTGTATCATTTCCAACAACTCCAGATGAACCATCTACTTTATTTTTAGTAGCTTCTAATTGACTTTTCACCTTTTCAAAGTGTTCTTTTACCTTACTTCTCTTATCAGTAGACTTAATATCTGCCTTAACAAGCAAATCTTCTAACATATCACCAACAACATTCCCAACAAACCAAAAAATATCTTGAAAACCTCGTCCTATTACTTTCCCTGTCTCCAATAACCCTGGAACTACAATTTGACCCGCATGTAACACTCCTGGCAATATCACTTGACCTGCTTGTATTGCTCCCGGAACTATTACCTCCCCTAAATTTTGTCCCATTTGTAACATTTCTTGTCCTAATTCTAATGCTCCTGATACTACTTCTTCTCCCATATTTACTACTTTAGGAGCTATTTCTTTTCCAACTTGCAACACTTCTTGTCCAAGTGTTAATGCTGAATCTAATAAAGCATCCTTACTCTCATCTGATAATTTACCTAATCCAAGTATATTACTACCAGTATCCTTATGTTTATCTATCAATTTGCCTAAACCAAGAATACTGTTACTATCACACCCCATAAATAAATTAATCATTATTAATAAACCTAATGGTTTTTTCATTTAAACCTCCGTTCTTAATTTATATTTTTATAATATAAATTATATATATATCACATATTTTAAAAAAAAGAAAAAATATTACTATTAAAAAGTAGTTAAAATACAAAATAATACAATAAAGTTAATACATAAGTAATAAAAATAGTCATATATCTGTATTAGTCAAAAATTCTCAATGAAATCAAAATTTCAAAATTATTTACTCAAAACTGAATATATTATTGAAATTAATGTCAAAAAAATTCTTACATTAAGGGTAATAATAGTACCAAACATCCAATTATGTAATCTAGATGTACTCTTAAATTCTGATATGGCCTTGCCAAGCTTAGTATCAATCTCCAACTTATTCTATTTCTATATCTTTCCTCACAAGCTCTATATTATTATCAAGCTCACTGAATTTAGTATCCACTTTATTATCAAGTTCTTTAATATCTAATTTTAACTCATCCCTTACTTTATCTATCTTAGCATTTAAATTAATCTCAATAGTATTTATCTTATTGTCAAGTTCTGTAAATTTAGTATCTATCTTATTATCAAATTCGGTTTTAACAGATATAATCTCAGCCTTTAAACTACGCTCTAACATTTTTAATTTTATGTCAAAATTTTCTTTTAAATATTCAAGATCCTTAGCAGTAAGCTCATTTTTATAATACCTGTAAGATAAATCAGTAGCAATGTCTCTATTTATGCCAGCTTTAACGAGTTCACTTAAAACCATTTCTTGCGTAATTACTGCTTGTGAATGCAACATAGAAAATCTCTTTATTAATTATTATATAATAAGTTAACTTTTGAGTATATATAAATTCAATAATGATTATGAATTTTAATGCATTATTAAAACGAATGATATCCCATTTATAAAATAAATATCACTAAACTTAAACTTAAAAATAATATGTTTATATTAAAATTTATAAGAATTTATAAGAAAAAAATAGAAATTTAGATATTTACTTCTAGATAAAAACCATGTACAATAAGATTGGGGGATAACCTATTTCAAAGGAGATTAGCAATGCATACAAGTCAAAAAGTTCAAAACTACACACAACTATCAAAAAAGTATCAAATTAGGTATTACAAAATAGTATCAATAATTAGGTACTTTCAAAAGAACACTATCAAATATAATCAAACCATTATTTTAAATACATTAAACCGTTTTCTAACTAAAGACGAACTTAAAATAATTACACTCAGAACCCTTAGAAAAGATTTAGCCTTGCTATGTAATAAAGGTATTATTCAAAAAACTCTATTAAGATTGGGCGAAGGGAACGGCTCATACATAAGGTATACAGTAAATAAATACAGTCAAAATAACTTAAAACGTTTCATTGAAAACAAACAAGACATTATTGAGCATGATGCAAATGCAATATATAAATTTACAAAGGAAACACAAAAAAAATATTTTAAAAATATAGGGTACAAAACTTATAAATCTAAAAATGTAACTAAAAATGTCAGTCATAATATAATTAATAATAAAGATATAAATATTAAAGATACAAAAGATATAAATTTGCTAATAAGTAATACATCTAAATGGAAAACAATGAGATACTTAGATAAAATAGAAGAAAATAAAAACAAAAAACGTTATGAAGAAGCAATTATAAAAACAAAAAAATGGTTAGAAAGTGAAAAAAACAAATAAATTATTAACGGAATTTGAAAGAAAAAATATGATATGCCAATTGAAAAATCTAGAATCTAAACCAAAAAAAAATTTTAATGATTCTTTTTCCAAAATAGAAAAGGAAGATGCCAGAACAATATATCATACAAAGATATTTAACGATCTTTTTGCTTTCGGCGTTAATCGGAGAGAAGAAGATAAATTTTTTGTTGCTTTGCGAGGTGTATTTAACAGCGACAAAAAAAGTACTTTTCGTTTATTTAGTATTGAAAAAGAAGAAGATAGATTTTTAGGTATGTTTTACGGGTTTAAGAGGCTTAAAACTTCATTTATACTTAGGTATAAAGATGATACAAAAAAATCAGATGTCACAACTAAAATATATAAGCCTTACTACATAGAATTTCGATTTAAAAAGGGAAGTATTTTTTGCTATATAAAGGCTATTCATTCCTTAATAAAAAAAGAAAAATTTACAAAAAAATATGTTCAAACTTTGCTTGAAAGAATTATGAAATTGGAAGACGAGGTGTATAAATTCTATGATAAAAGATTACCGGATGGAGGAATTATAACGAAATGGATAGAAAAAAACCAGAGGTAATTACGATTGCATCAATCAAGGGTGGTGTTGGGAAAAGCACAAGTGCAATCATATTTGCAACATTGTTGTCAAAAAAGTATAAAGTACTTTTAGTAGATATTGATACACAAGCATCAACTACTAGTTATTATCATGAAAAATTAATAGAAAATGATATTGACGTTGTCAATATCAATATCTATAGAGTTTTAAATGAAACATTAGACATTAATGATTCGATAGTTAATATAGATAATAATCTAGATTTCATTCCAAGTTATATTCATTTACATAAATTTATTAGAGAAGCAATTCCTTTAAAAGAATTAAGGTTAAAAGAGTGTTTATTTTTCCTTCAAAATGAATATGATTATGTCGTATTAGATACTAATCCTAGTTTAGATGCTACATTGGCAAATGCTTTGATATGCAGTGGCTATATAATAGTTCCAATGACAGCAGAAAAATGGGCAGTTGAGAGTTTGGAATTAATAGAATTTTATATGAAAGAGTTGAGGATAAATCTTCCAATTTTTATCCTCATAACTAGATTTAAAAATAATAACACACATAAGGAATTGTTAGAATATATACAGTCTAAGAGAGGATTTTTAGGTTTTATACATGAGAGAGAGGACTTGAATAAGAGGATATCAAAGAATGATGTTTTTGATTTAAACAAAGATTATATAAAAGATTATGGAAGTGCATTGGAAAGTTTTTTGACTAAGAAATTAATAGTGCGTTAAACGCACTTTCAAAGGAGCCAAAATGAAGAATGTTGTTTTAAGTAATAGAGTTTTACATGCTAATAAAGATGTTAAATTAATAAATTTAAAACAGGAAAGTTTGATTCGCTATAATGAATTAAAGGAAAAACTTAAGCAAAATGCAAGGAAAGAAATTTATTATAAGATAGAAAATATTAGAATTTTAAAAGAAATAAAAGATAATGAATATTATAAGCTTGATGGTCATAAACACTTTGATAGTTTTATAAAAGATTATAGGATGGCTAAAACTCAAGTGTATGCTTACTTAAGACTAGCAAATGCTATGGAGAAGGGGATTCTTGCAGAACAATATATAATTGAGAATGGCATTAATGAATCTCTTGCTATTATAAAAAATAAAAAGACTATTAAGACAAAAAAAATAAGACGAAGTTCTATAAATTCATTGAGCTTTAAGCTTAAAAATCAGGCTAGTTATGACTTTTATAAGAACAATGTTAAGTTTATAGCATTTATGTTGGATACGATTTTTTTAAATGATAGAAATTATTTGCAAAAATTATTTCAAAAATATTCTAATTTACATCTTGATAAAAAAGTTGTTAATATAGCCGATTTACTTGAAAAATTTCAATAATTTTTGTACGATTATTATCGGGTTGTATTAAACATTTTAATACTCCAGAAATAGTAGTCTTTGAACTTTAGTAAGTTCTGTTGATGATTTTAAGCTAGAATTATCAATAGAACCTATTTTATTGTTAAATTTTTTTGTTTACTTTATTCTAGTAAATTTCAATTTTAGTAATTTGGTTATAATGATAAATAAGGTATTAGGAAAAATCAGGTAGAGAGAAGGTTGTAAAATTATAGATAGTGAGTAAGTTGAATTAGGGATATTGAAAATTTTTTTTGAATAAAGAATTAGTAAAGATCGGAGAAGGATTTTAGGAGATTTTTGGCGTTTTTGGGAGTGCTGTTGGAGATGCATTAGGATTTAATATAGTTAAATCTGATGATAATAGAAGCAAAGTTGGAGAACATTTTAAGACTATTGGAGATGGATTAAAGAGTACTAAGGATAAATTAGATGAGTTATCAAAAAAAATAGTTGCTACTCCTAATGCTGATACTAAAGGAGTAGAAGCTGTGATTCAAGGTAGTAGTGCAATTATTACTAAACTAATTACTTCTGTAACTAAGCTTGCTGATTCTGTTGGTAATGCTGAAATTACTGATGGTATAGATGCTGCTGGATCAGCACCTGTTGAAGAAGTTAGTGTTAAAGCTTTTATTGAAGGAATTAAATCTATAGTTGAGACTGTTGAAAATTCTGGAGTAAAGATTGAGAAAGGTAATGCTGGTGTTGTAGTGACTAATGAAAATGGACCTAAAGCATTGGTTCATAATGTTAGGGCTACTGCAGGTGATGCTACTAAGCTAGCTGCTGAAGTTGCTAAAGCTGATCCATGGGCAATGATTGATAAAATAAAAAATGCTAAGATTAAAAATGCTGCTCCTGCTGCTAATGATGATGCTGGTCAATTGGCTACTGCTACTAATGTTGCTAATAATGATGGTACTGCAGCTACTAATGCAGATTTAGCAGCTGCGGTTGCGCTAAAAGCTATGATTAAAGGTGGCAAGTTTAATCAACCTGCTCAAAATGAAGATGGTGCACTTAAGGCGGCAGTGTCAAGTGCAGTAAATAAGGTGTTAGGAATACTTGATGTAATACTTAGGAAAGTAATAAATCTTGAAATTAATAAAATTAAAGAAGCAATTAATGGAATAAAATATTCTGATACACTTGGGATAAATATTCCAGAATCTGATACTATTCAAACTCCTGCTACTAAAAAATTGTAAGACTAAATAAAAAATCAAATAAGGAAAACACTTTTCTATTTATGGATGGAGAAGTTTTTTTCCTTTTTTGCATTTTAATAGTGTAATCTGGTATTTAGGATAAAGTATTTCTTTTCAAAATGATTTGGGGGAGAGTAGATCTAATAATATATCTTAACTTAATATATAGAAAGAGCTATGTTCTTTATTAATTTATATATCAATGAGTTGATAAGATAAATTCAGTAAAATAGAACAATAAAATAGAGATTGCAAGCAAAATTGCAAAGGGTGGAAATTAAGTAAGATAAAGAAAGTAATTGATCAATTTATTATGGGGATGTTAGAAAAATTTCATAAGGAGCAAAGGAAAATGCTGTTAAAATAAGTTTAAAGAGCCAATAGATTTTAATAATGTTAATTATGTCGTTAATGGGATTAAAAAATAGTTGATTTGATATTATTAAGAGGTAAGGATAAATCTTAGTTCTATTAAGACAAAGCACAATAAATGCAAAACGATTCTAAAGTTTCTTATTACATTAAATAATGAAAATAAAAAGATAGATTAATAATATATTTATATTCTTTTGTCTTTCAAAATTTAATTTATGATAAATTGTGTTACTATATTTATAATAAATTAAATTTAAAATAAATTTTAAATTTATCATTTGTATTAGTATTTTTAGTTTCTGATTTAAATAAGAATAGAGAATGTCTTAATTTATATTACAAACTAAAGAGGGGGCAGGGATAATCTTGTTAAGTTTAATCTTGCCGATTTTAATTTATCATTAGCATATAATACTTTTCTTATATCATCTTCATCTTTAATTGTTACTAGTTTTTTTGCCTTTTTTAATTTGAAACGCATTATTGTTACATTGTGGGTGTTATGAAAATTACTTTTGGTAAGATTGATTCAAATAAGAACAGTGCATAAGTCTTGGTAATGAGTAATTAAAAAAATTAAATAAGGAGAAAGTTAATGCAGAAAAAATTTAGTTTATTTAATATAATGATTGTTTTTGGATTGATTATTGGATGTTCAACTGATGTACAGCCATCATCAGTATTGAAGGATCAAAAGTATTTTGGTGATCAAACATTAGTACCTAGTGTTCAAGGTTATTTATATAGTGATTTAGGTAGAGTGGATGAAACTGAGAAATTATATCAGGATATAGTTTCCAGAGGAAGGAAATATTTTAAGAAATTTAAGGTTAAACGTGAAAATTTTGCTCTAAAAAAAGCTCAGTTTGATGAGAGTATAATGATCAAGGTTAAGAAAAGATATCCCTTAGTAGTAAAATGTGAAGATTGTATTTATGCTGGTTTGGACTATAGTGAGGAGGCTATTTCTGATTTAGTAAGTATACTGAATAAATTATTATCAGGTCCTATAGGTGAAATCATGCCATATAGGAATGATAGGGTAGCTTGTATTTTTTATTTGTTGAAGATTTTACAGGATATTGAACGTTTCACTAGAGAAGTTGTGTGTAGTGATGATAGCTATGTTAGTGATTCTAATTTACTCAATGTGCATAGACTTTTTATATCACTTGATATAATCAATAAAGATAATATGTTGAAATCTAAGCTTGCTACTATTAAATTTGCACTGAATATGTTCATTAAGAAGCGTAATAAATTAATTAGACTTATTATAGAAAACATCAAGGAAATAAACAAGCAAGAAAATGTTGATGAAATTGTTAAGTTAATAAATACTAATATGAGATCTTGGGATAATAATGGGAAAATTTTTAAAAAAATGTATTCTTTTAATACATCTTCTAAGAGCTTATATTCTTTGCATGATTTTATCAAAAATCAAACTATAGATTTGAATAATCAGTTTATCATTAAATGAAAAAACGATGAATGTTTAATAAAAGCTACTAAAATGCAAGAAGGAAGTTAATTCTCCTTCATAAATAGAAAAAAATTAATGAATAGCTTGTATATATTTGCAGTTTACTTGGTTTTTACTTTTTACTTAGAACTATCATAATCTTGAAAGATTATGATAGTAAATATATTTTATTAATTTTATTAAAAATTTTTTCAAAAAAGTTTAATTTTTTATTTTATTTTGATTTAGCAGTTTGTGCTTTATAAGCATTACATGTCGTTTTAATACTTTCAAATGTAGATATGGATTTAGATTTATTAGATCTAGGTTCTGGGGTGGTCCCAAAAAAGTTATCAAAAGCACTTGCAATACTGGATTTAACTGTATCTAATCCACCTACTCCTGGATTTTCTTTTGCATCTTTTACTATGTGAAGTAATTCTTTGGCTTTAGCATTAGCTTTTAGTTCTAAAAAAAATTGTTCTACATATTCTTCTATTTTGTTTATATTATTTACTTTTTGTTTAAAATGTACATTAGTGCCACTTGTTGTTTTTGCGTATTCGTCTTTCAGAGTTTCTACAAAAAAATCCAATGTCTTTTTTTCATCAACATTTAAATTTAATTCAATTGAAAGGTCATTAACTTTATTGTGGTTTTGGACATTGTCACCAGAAAATACTTTATTTCTTTTTGAGGCTGTAAACTCTTTTCCATCACAACCTAAAAATAATAATATAAATGACACCCCTAAAAATTTATTCATAAAAAACCCCTTTCTTTAAAAGAGTAATACAATTTTTTTTAAAATCAAGTTTTTTTGTAAAGAGAATTTAAGAATCTTAAATTGGTACAAAAAGAAACTTTGCAAAATTTATAAGATGGATAAAGATTTTTGTTTAAAAAAGGTAGAAAAGGATTGCTACTGAATGTTAATGATATACTGTAGTAGTAGTAAAATTAATAGTTCTTTGCTTGAGGTTGCAATATTGTCATAATATAATGCTAAGTTTAATCAATTGTTAGAGATATTTGGAATGTCTGGTATGGGAAAAGAAAGAATTGTATATATACGAAGTATAATAACCGGTGAGGATATTTGGAATGATACAGGGGATAAGACATATAGTAATGATGAATTTTATAATTTGCTTGTTGATTTAGATGTTGATAAGGTGTTGATAAGGTAAAGTCAATTATAAGCAATCATTTAAATAATCGTAAAGCACAAATTGAGGCTCAAGCAGCTATAAATGCTGTTGAAAGTGATAAATTTAATAAAAATTAGCAAAAAACTAGTCCCTAGTTAGGTTTTGAGAATTAATACCTAGGCTTTGAAAATTTAATTTATAATTAATTTATAGGGGTTAATGTCAATATTTTATCTATTTACCTCAAATTACAAGCTCTTTTTTTGATATAGGGTTTTTGAAGAAGTTAAGAGTATTTTATAAATTTTGTCTTTTTAGCAATACTCTGTAAAGAAAAATATAAGAGATTGTTAAATATATATTGTAAATAATCATGAAATATATTTATTACAAATAAATTCATTTTGTATTTTGGAGGTTAAGTAGGATGGATTTGATGTGTAATAGAGTTGTATTGGTATTTTGCATAGTTTGTTTTATAAGTTGTGATTTTTTGGAAACTAAAAATAAAACTCGGTTATTGCAAAATCTAGAAAATATTGATTTAAAATCAGATTGGAAAGATAATCTTAAACTTAGTAATGATGAACTTGGTATATTAACTTTTTTTGTTAATGCATTAAAAGATGAATTACCAAAAGCACATACCAGTGCAGCTCATTTTAATATTCATTTAAAAGGCGATTTATCTAAAGTAGAAGGATATGTTAAAAGGTTTTTCTTAAAATTGAATGATAAGGATAAAGTTAGAGAATTGCTTGGGTATATTAAATATGGTATAGATAATCCACCTAATGTAGAGGGTAGAGATGCACATGTTGGTATGGATGCAAAGGAACATTATAGGCTTGAGAGAAGACTTGCTAGTGTTTTTGATGATTATTTTATGTTGCTAAATCTTCCATCTTCTGAGCCATTTGCTGATTCATCTGCTAAGGTGCCTTTTATTGGTGGTGATCCTGAAGATAAAATGTTTAATGATATTAAAAGTGTATGTTATGAGTATAGAGGTTCACATTAATAATATTAATATTTTGGTGTACGGTAGAGATTAAATTTATAGTTATATTTATAAGGGAAGAGATTTTTATTAATCTTATTCAAATTGCTGTAAATTTAATATTAACCTTAAAGGAGAGGAAAATGAATCCCAAAGCTAGGTATTTATCTTTGGGATTACTTTTTAGTTTTATAATTTTGAAGTTGTGATTTAATCTTTGACGATAAAATTATGAAAAATATTTAATTTTATTTGATAATGGTGAAGTGCAGTGAAACTCGCTTGGTTTATAGATAATTAAATTAAATAAATGCTAAAAACTTGATTTTCTTGTTATCTTTTTTTATTAGTGATAAATGTGTGATAGTGATGATGGGATGTAATAGTGGTGGTAGAGATCCAGAGAAAGTATTTTTGAGTGAGATGGTAAATTTAGGGAAAGGATTTTTAGATGTATTTGTGAGTTTTGGCGATATGATTACAGGGACGTTGGGGATAAAGGCGGAGACTAAAAAAAGTGATATAGGAGCTTATTTTACTAAGATTGAGAATACAATGAAGATAGTGAAAGGGAAATTGGGAAAAATTTTAGAAGAACATGGAAGTTATGAAAAAGTGAAAGGTAAGGTAGAGGAATTTATTGGGAAGATAGGTAAGATCGAAGAAGGAGCAAAGGAAGCAGCTGGAGGTGCTAGTGGTGATGATAAAATTGGTGGTGCTACTAGTGCAGGGCAAGCAGCAGTGGCCGCTGATAAAAATTCGGTTATTTCTTTAGTGAAAGGAATTAAAGCTATTGTTGGAGTAGTATTGAGAGATGATGAAGGTAGTGCAGAGGCTAGTAAGACAGCAGAAAATGATAAAAAGGATGTTGGAAAGTTGTTTGAAAAAAAGGATGATAATAAGGCTCAAGAGGCAGAGGCAGCTAAAGCAGGTGCATCAATAGGAGCAGTAAGTGGAGCTGATATATTGAAAGCAATAGCAAAGTCAAAGGAGAATCCTTCTGTTAATGATACTGAGGGAATTGAGAAAGCAATAGATGCAGCAGAGATAGCAGTTGCTAAAGCTGTTGATGATAAGAAAGAGATTAAGGAAGGAGCAAATAAAGATGCAGTAATAGCAGCTGGTATTGCACTAAGAGCAATGGCAAAGGATGGTAAGTTTGCGGCTAAAAATGAAGAGAAAGCAGCAAATGCAGTAAATGGAACAGTAGCAAGTGCGGTAAATAAGGTGTTAAGTACGTTGGTAATAGCAATCAGGAATAGAGTTGATGAAGGATTAAAGGGGATTAGTGAGGTATTAGGAGAGATTAAGCAAGGAGAAGGTTCTGAAGCTAAGGCTAATTAATAGGTGAATTAGTATATGTTTAATATAGTTGAAATGATTAGATCAGAATTTTAGTAAAGGGAGCAATAAAGCTCTCTTTTTTTATTTTCTAACATTTGTTAGTTGTTATCTGTTAATTCATAGTTGTAGCCATTTTGTTTTTTTGATTTTTCTTAAAAGAAAATCTAAAAAATAATAAAAAAAACAAGGAGGCGAAAAGGATGAAGAGAGGGAAAAAAGGTGAAATGATAAATAGAGTGATGATAATGATGATGGTGATGGTGATGGGATGTAATAATGGAGGTGTTAAGGAAGGAGAAGAGGGGAAAGCAAAGAAGGGAGATGGAAGTGTAATTGATTTAAAGGCAGTAAGTAAAAAGATAAGAGATGCAGTGGAGTTTGCAGGGAAAGTAAAAGAAGTTCGTGTTTTAGTTAAGTCGGTTGATGAGCTGGCTAAAGCTATTAAAAAGAAAATTGATCAAAATGGTGGACTTGTTGATGGTGATGCGGATAAGAATGGATCATTACTTGCAGGAGCACATAGTGTAATATCAGCTGTAAAAGTTAAAGTAGAGTTGTTGGAAAAAACAAGTGAAATTTCTAATAATTTAAAAACTAAGGTTACTGAGGTTAAAAATAAAGTCGAAGCGTTTTTAGATAAGTTGAAAGACAATCATTCTGATCTTGGGAAAGAAGGTGCTACAGATGCTCATGCCAAAAGTGCTATAGATGTAACTGCTAATACGAAAGACAAAGGGGCAAAAGAATTAGTTGAACTTAATAAAGAAGTTGATGAATTGTTAAAGGCTTCTAATAAAATAGTATCGGATGCAATAGCAGAACTTGTAGTTAAACCTACTACTTAAAGAAGTTAAAGTATATAAATACCAAGATATTAAGGCTGGAAATAGCTTTGATACTTTAGATGAAGTTATAAATATAAGATACTTAGAGTTAATCTCTTAGTATCTTTTGTTTTATTGTGTAGAATGAAGACATATTTTATTTGTTGTCATGTGTTAGTGATTATTCATTTATTTTTTGTGTATTTCTTAAAAGATAAGCTAAAAAAATAAATGAATAAAAATAGGAGGCTAAGAAAGATATATGCAATTAAAAAAAGCAGAAGGGATAAAAGGGAAGGGAGTAATGAAGCGAATAATAATGGTGATGATGGGATGTAATAGTGGGGTGAAGGATGCAGAGAAAGTGTTTTTGAGTGAGATGGTAAATTTAGGGAAAGGATTTTTAGATGTTTTTGTGAGTTTTGGCGATATGATTACAGGGACGTTGGGGGATAAAAGCGGAAACAAAAAAATCGGATGTTGGGGTTTATTTTACTAAGATTTCAGAGACAATGAAAGCAACAAAAGCAAAATTAAATAAAATTTTGGAACAGAATGGACATTATGAAAAAGTAAAAGGAAAGGTTGATGAATTTATCACAACAATTGATAAGATTGAGGCAGGAGCAAAAGAAGCATCTGGGGGTGCTAGTGGAAGTGATGCGATAGGTAATGCTGTTAAAAATCAATTTGCGGTTGCTGCTAATAAACTTTCAGTTATTTCTTTGGTTAAAGGGATTAAAGCTATTGTTGGGGTAGTATTAAAAGAAAGTGAAGGTAATGCTGATTTTACAAAAATTCAAGATGAGAGAAAGGATATTGGTAAATTGTTTGGAAATAAGGATGATGATAGTGCTCAAGAGGCAGAGGCGGCTAAGGCAAGTGCATCAATAGGAGCAGTAAGTGGTGCTGATATATTGAAGGCGATAGCGAAGTCAAAGGAAGATCCTAAAGTTGATAATGCTGAGGGGATTAATGGGGCAACAGATGCAGCAGAGATAGCAGTTGTTAAAGCTGTTGATAATAAGAAAGAGATTAAAGATGATGCAAAGAAAGATGCAATAATAGCAGCAGGGATAGCATTGAGAGGGATGGCAAAGGATGGTAAATTTGCAGCCAAAAATGATGATAAAGCATACCATGCTATTAATGGAGTAGTAGCAAGTGCAGTAAATAAGGTGTTAAGTACATTGGTAATAGCGATAAGGAATAGAGTAGATGAGGGATTAAAAGGGATAAATAAGGTGTTAGGAGAGATCAAACAAGGAGAAATTTCTGAATCTAAGTCTAATTAATATAAGTCTAATTAATAGTTGAATTAATAATATATTGAATATAGATAAAATTAGTATATAAGAACGTTGGCAAAGGGAGCAATGAAGCTCTTTTTTTTATTTGCAGTATTGTATGTAGTTTGATGAATTGTGTTTCATATGAATCATTTTTTTCTTCTAATCTTTAAAAGAAAAGCTAAAAAGAAAGAAAAAATAAGGAGGCGAAGGAAATGAAGAGAGAGGAAATAAAAGGAATAAAAGGGAAGGAAGAATTGGGAAAGAATGAATATAGAGAAAAAAGGAGAGGGGAAAGTAAGAGTAAAAGTAGTGATATTAATGGTGATGATGATGGTGATGATGATAGGATGTAATAGTGGGGGAGTAGGAGGAGGAGAGGAAGGGAAGAATAAATTTTTGCAGTCATTAGTTAATGTGAGTAATGAATTTTTGAATGTTTTTACATCATTTGGGGATATGGTGGGGAGTGTATTAAGATTGAAGGTCGATTCTAAAAAATCCGATGTTGGAAATTATTTTAAGAAAGTTCAGGGTACTGTGCAGGGGATAAAAGATGGACTTAATAAAATTGTTAGTGAAATGAGGAAAGAGGGAAATCCTAATTTGGCAGCTACTGAGAGTGCAGTAAATAAATTAGTAAGTGAAACACTTGATAAGATAATAGCTGGAGCAAAGGAAGCAAGTGAGGCAATTGGTGATGCTAGTGAACTAATTGGTAATGTTGCTGATCAAAATGTTGGAGGTACTGCAGGTGATATTGATAGTTTAGTAAAAGGAATTAAAGGAATAGTAGAAGAGTAGTACTTAAAGAGGGTAAACATGATGCTGGGGATGATAAGAAGGCTGAAAATCTTAGTGCAAGAACTGGTGTTGATGGAGAAGCTGGGAAATTATTTGGTAATGCTGCTATTGGTGCTGCTGATAATGCAAAGAAGACAGCAGCAGATGCATCAAAAGCAGTAGGAGCAGTGACCGGAGCTGATATTCTGCAGGCTATAGTTAAAAATGCTTTAGCTACTGATTCAAATGCAAAAGATGGAACAATAGCAGGAGCTATAGCATTGCGAGCGATGGCAGAGAATGGTAAATTTGCTAATGATAATGATGGAACTGCTGAAGTTACTACTGCAGTTAAAGGGGCTGCTGTTAGTGCAGTAACTAAGGCACTAGATACATTAACAGTAGCAATAAGGAAGATAATAGATGCAGGACTTAAAGAAGTAAAAGCAGCAATGAGAATTAATGCTAATGCTACTCCTGTGGTGTCTGATAAGAGTGCTTCTGATGCTAAGAATCAATAGCTAAAATTATATGACTGAATAATAAAATAAGATAAATAAAGTTATAACGGGAAGATACTGAGAGTTAAGTTCTTAGTATCTTTTATTTTATTTTGTCTAAAAGATATATTTTATTTGATATTGCTAACATTTGTTATTTATTATCCGTTAATTCATAGTTGTGTCCATTTTGTTTTTTTGATTCTCCTTAGTGGATAAGCTAGAAAAAAATAAAAAACAAGGAGGCTAGAAGAATGAAGAAAGAGAAAAAAGAAGAGGGGAAAGTAAGAGTAATAATAATGATGGTGATGATGATGGTGATGATGGGATGTAATAGTGGAGGAGTAAAAGATCCAGAGAAAGTGTTTTTGAGTGATATAGCAAATTTAGGTAAAGGATTTATGGACGTTTTTGTGAGTTTTGGGGATATGGTTACAGGGACGTTGGGGATAAAGGCAGAAACAAAGAAGGAAGATATAGGGAAGTATTTTAGTGATATTGAGAAGAGTATGCAAACTACTAAAGTCAAATTAAACGAAATTTTAGAGAAGAATGGGCAATATGAGAAAGTTAGGAAGGTAGTTGAGGAGTTTATTAGTGGGATTGTAGATAAGATAGCTGCAGGAGCAAAAGAAGCAGCAAAAGGTGCTACTGGTGATGATAAAATTGGTGGTGCTACTCAAGCTGGTCAGGATGCTAATGCTGCAGATAGAGTTGCTGTTAATTCACTAGTAAAAGGAATTAAAGGGATAGTTGGGGTAGTCTTAAAAGAAAATGAAGGAGATGCTACTGTTACTAAGACCAATGGAGATCAACAAAAAACTATTGGTAAATTATTTGCTGCTAAAGCTAATGGTGGTGAAGAAGTTCATGCGGCAGCAGCTAATGCATCAATAGTAGTAGTTAGTGGAGTTGATATGCTGCAGGCTATTTCTAAGTCTGATGAAGTTGTTGGTGAGGTTGAGATTGAGAAAGCGAAAAATGCTGCTGATATTGCTGCTGCTAAACAGGAGAATGATAAAGGAATTAAAGACGCAGCAAAAAAGGATGCAGTAATAGCAGGAGGGATAGCATTGAGAGGGATGGCAAAAGGAGGAAAGTTTGCAGCTAAAGATGAAGAGAAATCAGCAAATGCAGTCAATGGAGCAGTAGCAAGTGCAGTAAATAAGGTATTAAGTACATTGGTGATAGCGATCAGGAATACAGTGGATAAGGGATTGAAAGAGATAAGTGAGGTGTTGGGAGAGATTAAGCAAGGAGAAGGTGTTGAAGCTAAAGTTAGTAAGTAAGTTGTAGTGAAAATTATTAAATAAGAATATTAGTAAAGGGAGCCATGAGGTTCTCTTTTTTTATTTACAGTATTGATTATGTTATATAAATAATATGCGTATAAATCATTATTTATTGACTTTTTTGTGTGCCTCTTTAATGGAAAAGCAAAAAAATAATAAAAAAACAAGGAGGCTAGAAGAATGAAGAAAGAGAAAAAAGAAGAGGGGAAAGTAAGAGTAATAATGATAATGATGGTGATGATGGGATGTAATAGTGGTGGTAGAGATCCAGAGAAAGTGTTTTTGAGTGATATAGCAAATTTAGGTAAAGGGTTTTTAGATGTTTTTGTGAGTTTTGGCGATATGATTACAGGGACATTGGGAATAAAGGCGGAAACAAAGAAGAGTGAGATAGGTGGATATTTTAGTAAGATAGCGGAGACAATGAAGTTAGTGAAAGGGAAATTAAGTAAGATTTTAGAAGAACATGGAAGTTATGAAAAGGTGAAAGTTAAGGTAGAGGAATTTATTGGAGAGATAAGTAAGATCGAGGAGGGAGCAAAAGAAGCGGCTTTGGGAGCTATTGGTAGTGAATTGATAGGAAATGCTGTTAAAGATCAGGAAGCTGTACCAGCAGATACTGAGAGTGTCAATTCACTTGTTAAAGGAATAAAAGTAATGGTTGGAGTGGTTTTAAAAAGGGATGAGGGCAATGCAGAAGCTACTAAGACCGGTGACACAGAACAAAAATCAATTGGTAAGTTGTTTAGTTCAAAAAAAAGTGAAGATGGAACAGAAACCCAAGCAGCAGCAAGTGCAACAATAGGGGCAGTAAGTGGAGTAGATATATTGAAAGCAATAGCTAAGTCTGATGTAGTTTCTAGTGATCCTAAGGTTGAAAGTGCAAAAAATGCTGCTGATATTGAGGCTGCTAAAAAAGAAGAGAGTAAAGATCTTAATGCATCAAAGAAGGATGCAGTAATAGCAGGAGGGATAGCATTGAGAGCAATGGAAAAGGCAGGTAAATTTGTTGCTAAAAAGGAGATGAAGATAAATCGGCTTTTGCTATTAATGGAGCAGTGTCAAGTGCAGTAAATAAGGTGTTAAGTACATTGGTAATAGCGATAAGGAATAGAGTAGATGAAGGATTAAAAGAGATAAATAAGGTATTGAGAGAGATTAAGCAAGGAGAGGGTTCTGAGACTAAGATTAATTAATATGTTAATTAGTATATATTGAATATAGTTAAAATTCTTAGATAAGAATGTTAATAGAGGGAGCAATAAAGCTCTCTTTTTTTATTTGCGTTATTGTGTAAGTTATATAAAGCTTCATTTATTTGTTTTTTGCTTTTAAAGAAAAGCTATAAAAAAGCTAGAAAAAAATAAAAAATAAGGAGGCTAGAAGAATGAATATAGAGAAAAAAGGAGAGGGGAAAGTAAGAGTAAAAGTAGTAATATTAATGGTGATGATGATGGTGATGATGGGATGTAATAGTGGAGGAGTAGGAGGAGTAGAGGAAGGGAAGAATAAATATTTGCAGTCATTAGTTAATGTGAGTGAAGAATTTTTGAATGTTTTTACATCATTTGGGGAAATGGTAGGGAGTGTATTGGGATTGAATGTTGAGAGTAAGAAGTCAGATGTAGGGAATTATTTTAAGAAAGTGCAGGGTACAGTAGAAGGAGTTAAAACAGGACTTAATAAAATTGTTAGTGATATGAAGGAAGAAAAGAATCCTAATGCTGCAGCTACTGAGACTGCTGTAAATAAATTGGTTACTGAAACACTTGATAAGATAATAGAAGGAGCAAAGACAGCAAGTGGGGCAATTGGTGATGCTAATGACTTAATTGGAAATGTAGCTGCTGGTGGTGCTGGTGCTGGTGCCGGAGCTAAGGGTGATAATGTTGAGAAGTTAGTAGAGGGAATTAAGGGGATAGTGGAAGTAGTACTTAAAGGTGTAGGGAAGGCTGATGCTGGGGATGATAAAAAGGCTAGTGATGGTTCTAGTGTAAGAGGTGCTAATGCTTGTGATGTGAGAAAATTATTTGGCAATACTGGTAATAATAATGGTGCTATTGATTCTGCAGAGAATGCGAAGAAGGCAGGTGCTGATGCAGCAAAAGCAGTTGGAGGAGTAACTGGTGCTGATATATTACGAGCTATAGTAACAAAAGATGGTGATTCTGTTAAGTTAGCTACTAATAGTGCTACCTCTAATACTAATGTGAATTCTCCTAAGGATGGAACTGTAGCAGGAGGAATAGCATTAAGGGCAATGGCAAAAGGTGGTAAATTTGCTAATGAGAAGGATAATGCTAATAATGATGTTGTTACTGCGGTTAAAGGAGCAGCAGTAAGTGCGGTAAGTAAGGCATTAGATACATTAACAATAGCGATAAGAGAAGCAATGGACTTTGGGGTCTTAAGGAAATAAAAAAAGTGATGAAAATTAATAATGATACTCCTGTAGCAACATCTGAGAAGAGTGGTTCTGGTATTAAAAATCAATAATCAAAATTATGTAAGTAAATAAAAAATAAGAAAAATAAAGTTGTAAAGATAAGATACTAAGAGTTAAGTTCTCGGTATCTTTTATTTTATGCTATGTTAAATAGGAATATATTTCTTTTTGAATAATAATAATAATAATAATGTTGTTGGGATGTAATAGTGGTGGTAAGGATCCAGAGAAAGTATTTTTGAGTAAGATGGTAAATTTAGGGAAAGGATTTTTGGACGTTTTTGTTGCTTTTAGTGATATGATTACCGAGACATTAGGAATCAAGGCGTATACGAAGAAAAGTGAGATAGGAACGTATTTTAGTAAGATTGCTGAGACAATGGAGTCTGTTAAAAATAAATTGCAAACAGAAGTTTCGAAGAATGGGAAATATGAAAAGGTTAAAACAGTTGTTGATGAGTTTGTTATAGGAATATTGGACAGAATTGCTACAGGAGCAAAAGAAGCTGCCAAAGGGGCTACAACTGATGCTGCTATAGGAAGTGCTAAACAGAATGAAGATGCTGTACCCGGAGATACTGCAAGTGTAATCTCACTAGTTAAAGGAATTAAAGAGATAGTTGGAGTGGTTTTAAAGGATAATGAAGGGAATGCAGAAGCTACTAAGACTGGTAATACAGAACAAAAGTCAATTGGTAAGTTACTTGGTAAAAAGGATGATGGGACAGAAGCACATGCAGCTTCGGCAAGCGCGTCGGTTGGAGCTGTAAGTGGGACTGATATGTTGCAAGCTATTGCTAAGTCTGGAGAGGCTGCTAATAATGAGATTAAAATCGAAGAAGCAAAGAATGTAGCAGAGATTGCTGCTGCTAAAAAAGATGATGATAAGGAGTTTGGAGATACTTTAAAAGATAAAGATGCAGTAATAGCAGGAGGAATAGCGTTAAGAGCAATGGCAAAGAATGGTAGATTTGCGGCTAAGCAGGATGCTAGTTATAAATATGCTAATGCAGTAAATGGTGTAGTAGCAAGTGCAGTAAGTAAGGTATTGAGTACATTGACAATAGCAATCAGGAGTAGAGTAGATTTAGGATTAAAAGAGATAAATAAGGTGTTAGGAGAGATTAAACAAGGAGAAGGGTCTGCTTACAGAATTAATGAATAAAAGAATAAGATAATTAGTACAATTTGAAATATAATTAAATTTTTTAAATAAAAACTTAGTTAATGAGGGCAATAGAGCTCTCTTTTTTTATTTGCGGTATTGTGTATGTTATATAAAGCCTCATTTATTTGTTTTCTGCTTTTAAAGATAAGCTAGAAAAAAATAAAAAATAAGGAGGCTAGAAGAATGAATAAAGAGAAAAAAGGAGAGGGGAAAGTAAGAGTAATATTATTGATGATGATGATGGTGATGATGGGATGTAATAGTGGGGGAGTAAAAGGGGAAGGAACAGGAGGAGACGGGAGAGGAGGAAGTTTGAGTGAAGTATTAATGGAAGTAGGAAGAAGTGCAGGGGATGCATTTTATTCATTTTTAGAGTTAGTGTCGGGAACTTTGGGATTTAGTGTTACTGGAGATACAACTAAGCAACAGGTAGGAGAATATTTTAATAAATTAGGTGTTACACTAGGAGAAGCATTAAAAGAATTAGAAAAATTGGCAACAAAGTCAGAGACAGGGGTTGATAAAAGTGCTTCATCAAAAAATTTAATTAGAAGTGCAGTTGATACAGCTAAGGGGGTTTTAGCAACTTTAGAGGGGTGTTTAGAATCATTAAAGGAGATAGGAGATGCTAGCAAAGTAGGGGAAGTAGGAAGCGATGCCCAAAAAGGCGTATCGGCAGCTGAGGGTGAATTAAAAAAAGCATATAAAGCATTGAAAGGGATAGTGGATGTAGCAAAGGGAGAAGGAGTTAAAGAACCAAGTGCAAGTAGTGTAACATTAAAGCAGGATTCAATAGGAGTTGATGCAAAAGATGGATCTAAGGTATTGGCAGCAGGAGCAAATGCAGGAGCAGCAGTGGGAGATAAAGCTGCAATAATAGTATCAGCAGTGAGAGGAGAAGAAATTTTAGAATCAATAATTAAATCAAAAGAGAATGATGTTAAAGCAGTTTCAGGAGATGCAACTGCAAATACAACTCCGTTGGAATTTGCAGTAGGAGGTACTGCAGCTCATGTGTCGCATTCATCTGATTCAAAAGCAGCAGCAGTAGCAGGAGGAATAGCACTACGTTCATTAGTGAAAGAAGGTAAATTAGCTTCACATAATGCAAATAGCGATGAAAAAGCGGTACAATCAGCAGGAATAACAGCAGCAAATAAACTATTAGTGGCAGTGGAAGATTTAATTAAAAAGACAGTAAAGAAAATACTTGAAAAAGTAAAGCAAGAAGTAGATAAAGCAAGAGAGCCAAAAGCAGTAGGGCAACAGTAAGATTAGAATGGTAATATTAAATATAATTTAAAATGGTTAGGTATAAATATTAGTAAGGGGAGCAATAGGGCTCTCTTTTTTTATTTGCAGTATTCTATATGTTATATAGATAGTATTCATATAAATCATCATTTGTTGACTTTTTTGTCCTTCTTTAGAAGAAAGGCTAAAAATAATAAAAAAAACTAAGTAGGCGAAGAAAGAAATGAAAGTAAAAAAAAGGAAAATGGAAAAAAGCAGAGGATGTAATATCTAAGAGTATTATTGAGTTGGTATTAAAATCTGAAGAGGGAAATGCAGAGAATACTAAGACGGCAGAAACTGAAAAAAATCAGTTGATAAGTTGTTTAGTAGCAAGGTTGATACTGATGGGACAGAACAACAAGCAGCAGCAGAAAGTGCAATAATAGGAGCAGTAAGTGGAGCTGATATATTACAAGCTATATCGAAATCTGAAGAGGTTAAAGGTGAGCCTACTATTGAGACTGCAAAAAACGCTGCAGAAATTGCTGCTGCTAAAAAAGAAGAAAATAAAGAGATTACGGTTGATGGAGCAAAGAAAGATGCAGTAATAGCAGCAGGAATAGCATTGAGAGGGATAGCAAAGGATGGTAAATTTGTTGCTAAGAATAATGAAGATAAATCGGCTTTTGCTATTAATGGAGCAGTGGCTAGTGCAGTAAATAAGGTATTAAGTACGTTGACAATAGCAATCAGGAATAGAGTGGATGAAGGATTGAAAGAGATAAATAGGGTGGCTAGAAGAATGAAGAAAGAGAAAAAAGGAGAGGGGAAAGTAAGAGTAAAAGTAGTAATATTAATGGTGATGATGATGGTGATGATGGGATGTAATAGTGGGGGAGTAAAAGGGGAAGGAACAGGAGGAGGAGTTAAAAGTTTAAGTGAGGTACTGCTGGAAGTAGGAAGAAGTGCGGAGAATGTTTTTTATTCATTTTTGGAATTGGTTTCAGATTCCTTGGGATTTGCTGTTAAAGCAACTACTAAGAAGAATGAAGTGGGAAATTATTTTGATAGGCTTGGTAAGAAACTTGAGATTGCATCAGGAGAATTAGAGAAAGTAGCAGAAAAAGCATCGGCAGATGTTGATAAAGAAGGTATGTTAAATAAGGGAATAAGAGCGGCAGTTGATTCAGCTAAGATGACTTTAAGTATATTAAAAGGGCATTTAGAATCATTAAAAGGGATAGGTGATGTCAATGTTGTAGGTGAAGCGGCGTCTAATGCCCAAGGAGTAGCATCAAGTGCAGATGAATTGAAGAGTGTCTTTAAGGCGTTGAAAGGAATAGTAGATATAGCTGATAAAGAAGATATTGAGAAGTTAGTAGCGGGAGATTTAGCAGTAAAAGTAGGTAATAATGGAACAGACAATAAAGATGGAGTTAAGATATTGGCTACAGATAACAAAGCGGGGGTAAATGATGCAGGTAAAGCAGCAGCAGTATTAACAACGGTAAGTGGCAAGGAAATTTTAGCATCAATAGTTAAATCAACAGAGGGTGATGCGGATACAGGAGTAGGAGATCAGGCAACTGCAAATACAAGTGCGGTGGCGTTTGCAAAAGGAGGTAATGCCGCTAATTTAGCAAAAGAAGCAGTTAAAGCAGCAGCAGTATCAGGGAGGAATAGTGTTACGATCATTAGTTAAGAATGGTAAATTGTCATCAGGAGCACAAGATGGACAAGCAGGAGGGAAGGAAGAAGTACAAGCAGTAGGGATAAGTGCAGTAAATAAACTATTAGTAGCAGTAGAAGATGGACGCAACTATAGCAGGAGGTATAGTGTTAAGAGCGATAGCTAAAGGTGGTAAGTTTGCTAACGGAAATAGTAATACTGATATTTCTACTGCAATTAGAGGAGCAACAACAAGTGCCGTAACTAAAGCATTAGATACATTAACAATAGCAATAAGAAGTGCTATTGATGAAGGACTTAAAACCATTAAAGAAGCAATGAAAATTAATACTAATGCTACTCCTGTTGCATCTGGAAATAGTGGTTCTGGTAGTCAAAATCAATAAGTCGAAATTACATAATTAAATGATAAATAAAATGATATAAATTAAGTTATAAAGTAAAGATACTGAGAATTAAGCCCTTAGTATCTTTTGTTTTATGATATCTAAAAAGATATATTTTATTTGCTATAATTTGTTAGTTATTATCCATTCATAGGATGTATATGTTCTAATTAAAAATATTCGGTTTATTGTATAAAATTGTATAGGATAGAGTTGTATAGTTGTAAAATTTTGTATAAAAATATAATGAATCATAAGATTGTAATATAAATTTAGCATGGTATAAAAACACATTAAAACTTCTAACGAAACTAAGGTCTTAAATAATAGGTATATATTAAAAATGTAGAAAAGTCTAGCAATAGTAAAATTTTGTTTTTTAATGTAGATAATAGAATATTATACTATTTGATATTAAGAGGTAATTTGTACAAAAATTAATAATTTCTTTAGGATTTATTTCAATTATATTATTTGTACATATTGTTAAATATGTTTTCATCATTTTTTTGATAAAAAATAGTAATTTTAATTAAAAAAATTGTATTTTAGATAAAGTGATATATATTATTAATTAATAATCATTACTATTTAGTAATAGTGATTATTAATTCTTAAAGAAGGAGAATATTTGTGAGAAAAAATTTATTTATATTATTAGTTTTGGGGTTAGCGTCTTGTAATCTAGATTCTAAATTATTGGATAATAAAGGAAGACCTGACAATTTTTTAAAAGATGTTGTAAATAATGTTCAAGATGTTGTAAATGACGTTCAAGGTGATGAACCAATAAAAAAAGATTTTGTGGATAAAGTTTCTGTTAAAAAAGTAGTAGGAGGAGATTCTGTAATAAAAGATGAGAAAGGGGAATTAATATCTGCCCTTATAAATGATATTAATAGTGTTATGGGATTATTAAATCAAGATAAGGATGAAGTTGAGGATGCAAATCAATATGGTATGAAAGATGAAGTGTTTAAATTCGTGTTAAATGAGGTTAATGGTAAGACATTAGATCATGATGATAATAAGGAAGTAAGACGATTATTTTATTCCTCTTTGTTATACAATAAAGAAAGAATAGAAGATTTTGCAGAAATTCTTAAAAAAGTAGAATCGGATAATACAAACAAGGGTACATGGATTCAAGATATAATGAATGCTGTAGTAGTAGATCTTCAGTTTGGTTTTGAGAGAATAATTAATAAATTAGAAAAGAATAGGGAGCAACTTGATAAATTAAGTCTTGTTGATTTACGAGAAATTAAGTCCAAGCTTGAGGAAATTCAATTACAGAAATTAAATTGGAGGAAAGCTGTAGATAGTCTTATTGCATCTTATAAAGCTAAGACAGATGGAATTAGTTCTGATAGTAAGAAATTGATAGAGCATATTGAGAAAAAATATAAAGATATTATTAAAGTTAAAATTCCTGGAATGAAGGCAGTATCTAATAGGATTATAGCTATAATAGATACAATTAAGTAATTTATTATAATTATTTAAAATACAAAGGAAGGT
>NC_011262.1 GCF_000019685.1 Borrelia duttonii Ly | reverse complement strand
ACTTACTGCTCCTATTGATGCACTTGCCGCTGCCGCATCTGTTTCTGTACCATCATTATTTTTACCACCAAATAACTTACCAATCGTTTTTTGCTGATCATCTTTGGTTTTAGTAGCTTCTGGATTACCCTCATCTTTCTTTAACACTACTCCAACTATCTCTTTAATTCCTTTAACTAGTGCATTTACACTTGTAGCATCTGCTGGTGCTGCATCCTGTCCAGCAGTAGGAGCACCGCCAATAGCATCATCACCAGTAGCCCCTTTAGCAGCTTCTTTTGCCCCTTCTGCAATCTTATCTAATATCCCAGTAATAAACTGCTCAACAACCGTTTTAACTTTTTCATAATTACCATTCTTCGCAACTTCTGTTTGCAATTTATTTTTAACAGATTCCATTGTTGCTGCAATATCAGTAAAATACTTCCCTATATCACTTTTCTTTGTTTCCGCTTTTATCCCCAACGTCCCTGTAATCATATCGCCAAAACCCACAAAAACATCTAAAAATCCTTTCCCTAAATTTACCATCTCACTCAAAAATACTTTCTCTGGATCTCTACCACCACTATTACATCCCATCATCACCATCATCATCACCATCACTATTATTACTCTTATTTTCCCCTCTTCTTTTTTTACTTGCATCCTACTTTTCCCTATAAAAACTAATAATCAACAAACAAATGAATAATGAAAAATAAATGATAACAAAATAATAGATATTTATTTGACATAATAAAAAAAAAGATACTAAGAATCTAAATCTTAGTATCTTACCGTTATAATTTTATTTATCTTATTTTATTATTTAGTCATATCACTACTATTAGACTATTGGTTTTTAGCACCAGAAGCATCCTTATCAGACACAACAGAAATAGCATTAGAATTAATTTTCATAGCATCCTTAACATTCTTAAGCCCCAAGTCTATTGTTTTTCTTATTGCCATTGTCAATGTATCTAACGCTTTAGTTACTGCACTTACTGCTGCTCCCTTAACCGCAGCTGAAACATCAACTTTAGCGGCATCACTAGGACCAGAAAATTTACCATTCTTAGCCATTGCTCGCAATACAATAGCACCTGCTATAGTTGCATCTTTAGCATTAGCTGCAGCAGCTATATTAGCAACAGCATCAGTATTTTTAGCTAACTTAGCAGCATTGCCTCCAACACCTATAGAAATAGCTTTTAATATGTCAGCACCGGTTACTGCCCCAACAGCCTTTGCTGCATCTTTCGCTGCTTTAGCTGCATCCCCAGCACCACCTGAATTATCACTAGCAAATAATTTACCTGCATCACCATCAGCACCACCAGCAGCAGCTCTAGCAGCACCTGCACTACCATCAGCATCTTTAACAGGACCTTTAACATCCCCTGCATCAGAATTTCCTTCTTTAAGTATCACTTCTACTATATTTTTAATTCCCTTTATTATATTATCAACTTCAGTACCAACAGCACCAGCATTCTGATCAGCAACATTACCAATTAATTCACTACCTTCTACTCCTATCGCCTCACTCGCTGTCTTTGCTCCTTCTATTATCTTATCTAGTTTACTCTCAACCAATGCTTTAACTGAACTCTCAGTAGCCTCAGCATTCGGATTCTTTTCTTCCTTCATCTCACTAACAATTTTATTAAGTCCATCCTTTATCCCTTGCACAGTACCCGCCACTGTCTTAAAATATTTCCCTACATCCGATTTCTTACTCTCAACACTCAACCCCAATACACTCCCTACCATATCCCCAAATGAAGTGAAAACATTCAAAAATTCATTACTTACATTAACTAAAGATTGCAAAAACTTATTCTTTCCTTGCTCTGCTTCCACCACACCACTATTACATCCCATCATCATCACTATCATCATCACCATTAATATCAATACTCTTACTTTCCCCTCTCCTTTTTTCTCTTTATTCATTCTTCTAGCCTCCTTATTTTTTATTTTTTTCTAGCTTATCTTTAAATGCAAAAACAAATAAATGAAGCTTTATATAACAAACACAATACCACAAATAAAAAAAGAGAGCTTTATTGCTCCCTTTACTAATACTTTTCTTTTTATCATTAGTTAAACTATATTCCAATATAAACATATTAATTCAGATATTAATTATCCTTAGCTCCAACTCCTTATCCTTCCTTAATCTCTCCCAATACCTTATTTATCTCTTTTCAAATCAGTACTATAAACAATCTCTAAGGTGATTCCATTGTGCAGGACGTCTTCTGCATCATTATTTATATAATTCCTAAAAAATATTGAATGTTTATATAATTCATAAGAATTGATTTTAGAATTGTGTTTCATTTTACCCCCAACCTATCAACCTTATTCAATATACAATAAATAATTATAAAAAATTGCAAAAAAAATTAAACTTATTCTTTACATAAAAGAAATATTTACTTATTTAAATCTACTTTATAAACAATGCATATAGCATAGATATTAATGCTAGAAATATTCCTACATTAATGGTAATAATGGTTCCAAACATCCAAGCATGTAATTTAAATGTTCCTTTAACATCTGATGCAAATTTATCTATCTTAGTATCAAGTTCCATTTTGTTCACTTCCATATCTTTTCTTACAAGAGAAATATCTGACTTTAATTCGTCCCTTACTTTGTCGATTTTGTTATCAAGTTCTTTAATATCTGATTTTAAGTTATTTTCAATAATATCTATTTTGTTATCAAGTTCTGTAAATTTAGTATCTATCTTAATATTTAAATTATTCTCTACGGTATCAATCTTAGTATCAAGTTCTCTAATCTCAGCCTTTAAACCACGCTCTAATATTTCCAGTTTAAGGTTAAAATTACTTTCTAAATATTGAAGATCTTTAGTAGTAAGCTCATTTTTATAATATCTATAAGATAAATCGTCTGCAATCTCTCTATTAATACCTGCTTTTACAAGCTCATTTAATACCATCTGCCTAGTAATTACAGGTTCCATTTGCATATACTCCATAAAGAATCTCCTTATATAATTATTATACAATAATTTATAAGCTAAATGAAAGTAAATTTAGTAAAATGTCGACTTCTATCACGATAATTTAAAGACATAATTAAATATGAAGCTGATAATGCATCAAGAGCATCATCATGACTTTTACCATCTCCATTATATGAATAAATATCACGAAATACAGAACGACTACTATAATCTAATAAATGCATCTTGTTATAAGTAAATGGTGTTAATAAAGAAACAATCCTTGCGTGTTTATTTGTTTTGGGTCTTGTTGGTGCAATTCTAAAGTAATTTTCCATATTGTCTCGAAGTCTAACATATTCACGTGTCAAAGCCCCAAATCCTTTAATATCATCTCTATCTTCAATATAAAGAGTATTAACATTAAATTCCCCATTATTACCTTTATTGTATTCATAACATATGGACCAACAGCTGGTTTTTGATCTTGAAATATAAATGCATAATACTTATCCGACACCTTCTCTAAAACACAAAGAGCAGTATTATATCCACCACTACTATATGCAGGATCTAAATAAGCTATAGGACTTTTAAATTCATAGTCTTTAATAAGATTAATATTGCTAAATATAGCATCATTATTTGCAACCCATTCTCCTAGTAGTACACTGGCTTTATATGTTGGAAAGTCTTTATAAATTTCTTCTTGGGTCTTTATAAATTCCTTTGAAATTGTCTCATTATCATATGTTATAAAATTATATATAACCTTACTTTATCACTACCATATAAATTAATTCTTAAAGAATCGATTTCAAAATATGACGTATTTGAATATTTGGGAACAAAAGGTATTTTAAGCATATTAGTAAGCTTTTCAAATTGACCTGTAACATTAATTTCTAATGCTTTCTGTGAGTTGCCTAATATAAAATTATTGATATATTTACCATAAAAATGCCTATTTTTTAAGTAAAGTTTTTAAGAATAAATAACAAGCCAAAAATGTTTTACCACCTGCAATCCCACCTGATAAAATAACTTCGTTTTGATTATTCTTTTCAATATCACGTAACACTTTACGTTGTTTTTTAGTCAACAACTTATTTTCAAAACTTTTAAAATCAACAACTACTGGTTTTGGTTTAATAAAAGACGCAATATCAATCCCAAATTTACGCTTATATTCCCTTTGCATAGACTTAAAAAGAGGTAGATCATATATATTCATAAAATAATCCTTTAAATTTTAAATTTAACTTGTGATTCAAAATCAGTTGCTTTTAATTTAAGCATAGCTTGATAATACAACTCCATTTTTTTAAGTTCTTTTGCTCGTTTAACTTCGTCAAGTTCACATAGCTTATTATTAAGATCTTGATCGTCTTCATTATTAATTCCTCCTTTCAGTCTTTCAATTTTGCTCTCTAATACCTTTATTTCGTTATTGTATGATTTAAATTCCAAATCTAAATAACTATTAAATGAAGCAATAAATTCTAATCCCAATCTATTTCTAGACATATGAAGCTGGCTTCTAATACTACCTGATTGTGCATTATGCTCTGATGCACAAATTAACACATTATTTAGAGTTTCTTCACTAATTGTTACTTTTGGATGTTCTTCTAAATTATTGCTTTCTCTAGACTCCCATCTACGCCTCATTTTACATACATTAGCACGATTTACACCCATCTCTTTACTAATTTGTGCATCACTAAGCTTTCCTCCATTAAAATACACAATATAATCATCAAATGATTTCTTTACTTTATTCATATCTCTTCAACCTTCTAAATTAACAAAAATCAATTCAGCTTAACATAAACTCTATAACAAAATAATAATTTTACAAAATCAAATAAAAAAAGACTATAAACATATACTCAAATAAAAATATAATGTATAATCCGTAGAACGAGGAGAATATTTTATGAATAAAAATAAAGGTATATTAATACTTTGCATTATATTATTTTTGTATGGTTGCAATTCAAATAAAAACCCAGTTAAAGTAAAGGGCGAAACTTCCCGAGTTACTAGATCTATAGATCAACATGATTCACAAAACACTTTAACTACTGAAGAAAAAAATAGATTTGAATCACTACAATATGCAATGAATACGGAAATAGAAGCTCATGAACAAACTTTAAAACGTAGAAAAACAAATCCCTCAGAACCCCTAAGCGAGCTGTCTGCAGGTATTATAAAAACATACAAAAGATTTATTAAATGGATTTCAGATGACTCAAATATAGAAAAACAAAGAGAGTTAAGTGACGCTTTTAAGAATGTATATAATTTTTTAGAACAAAAAAGAGAAAAACTTGCAAGTAAGCAGCATCCAGATATGAAACGATATATACAGGGTGCTTTTTATGATATTCAAGATAATGAATATAAAAAAAAACACCAATACGACCCTAATTTATATGGTGGTCCAAAAAATAAAAAATATAATCGTGTAAGAGAATTTTTTCATTCTATTAGATTAAACACAGTTGACATATACTATATAAATAACGACACTAGCAATGAAACAATATTGAAAAAAATGAAAGAAGAACTTCAAAATAAAGAAAGTGATACATATAAAGATTCATTGGCACTGTGGACAGACTAAAAATTAGTAACAAAATAAATTGTTAATCAAAAATAAGTAAACATTTAGCAACTACGATTTTGTAGTTGCTAACTATATAATAATCAAAGTAATTCATACAACACAACAATAATCGCTGTATATTTAAAATCAAAATATATATTAAAAATAAGGGGATTTTAAATGAAAATAATTAATTTTACTTTGATTTTATTACTATTAATGAATAGTTGTGAACAAGATAATAACATAAATAAAGCAATTAAAAGTAGAAATAAAAGAAACTTAAAACAACAAGTAGAAGCATAAAAAACACTTAAAGAAGTATTAAGAGAAAAGTTAAATGATAATCAAAAACAGGGTCTAGATTTTTTAAAATAAGCTTTGAGTAATGAATCTGAAATCAATAATATCAGCTCCACTTACTGCTCCTATTGACGCACTCGCTGCTGCTGCTACTGTCTCACCAGCATTATACTGTTTTTCAAATAATCCACCGATTGTCTTTTGTTGTTCTCCACCAGTTTTAGTGAAACCTGGATTTCCTTCATTATCTTTTAATACAACTCCAACAATTACCTTTATTCCTTTGACTAAAACATTTATTGCCTCCTTGCTAGCAGCAACTGCAGATTCATTTTTAACAGCATTCCCAACAGCATCTCCACCCAGTAGCACCACTAGCTGCATCCTTCGCTCCTTCTTCGATCTTACTTATCTTCCCAATAAATTCCTCTACCTTTTCTTTCACTTTAGGATAATTCCCATTCTATTCCAAAATCTTACTTAACTTCCCTTTTACTTCCTTCATTGTCTCTGCAATCTTACTAAAATACCCACCAATCTCACTTTTCTTTGTTTCCGCCTTTATCCCCCCAATGTCCCTGTAATCATATCGCCAAAACTTCATAAATACATCTAAAAATCCTCTCCCTAAATTTACCATCTCACTCAAAAACACTTTCTCTGGATCTCTACCCCCACTATTACATCCCATCACCATCACCACCACCAGCACCATTATTACCTTTACTATTCTTCTCACTCTCTTCTCCTTTCCTCTCTCTACTCAAACACTATATAAAATAAAAGATACTAAAAGCTTAACTCTCAGTATCTCTCCCTTACAACTTTATTTATCTTTTTCTACTCTTTAGTTATATAAATAATAAACCTGACTATTGATTTTGCCCACCAGAATCACTCTGCTCAGATGCCAAAGGAGTATCATTATTAATTTTCATTACGTTTTTTACTTCCTTAAGTCCCAAATCTATTGTTTTTCTTATTGCTACTGTTAATGTGTCTAATGCCTTAGTTACCGCACTTATTGCTGCTCCTTTAACTGCAGAAGTAATAACTCCTTCATTATCAGCAGCACTAGCATTAGCAAATTTACCACCTTTTGTCATTGCTCTCAATGCTATAGCTCCTGCTATAGTGCCATCTTTAGCTTTAGCCTTAGTAGCATTAGTAGCTGCATTAGAACCATTTTTAACTATAGCTTGTAATATATCAGCACCGGTTACTGCTCCAACTGCTTTTGCTGCATCAGCCGCTACTTTCTTAGCCTTGTCAGCAGAATCACCAGCATTATCTGAAGCAAACAATTTACCTGCTTCATTATCACCAGCAGCAGTTCTTTCAGTCTTACCATCTTCAGCTTTATTAGCATCCCCAGCCTCTGCATTTCCATCCCTAATTACTACATTTACAATACTCTTAATCCCCTTGACTAGACTATCAATTTCAAACCCAGCAACTCCTGCACCACCACCAGCAGCAGCAGGAGCTATATTACCAATTGGATCACCAGCATTACCAATTGCCTCACTTGCTACCTTTGCTCCCTCTATTATCTTATCAAGTGTATTCTCAACCAATGTTTTCACGGCAGTAGCAGTAGCCTCAGCATTTGGATTCTTTTCTTTCTTCATCTCACTAACAATTTTATTAAGTCCTGTTTTAACTCCCTCTACTGTACCCTGTACTGTCTTAAAATAATTCCCAACATCTGACTTCTTAGAATCCGCCTTCAATCCCAACACACTCCCTACCATTTCCCCAAATGATGTGAAAACATTCAAAAATTCATTACTTACATTAACTAATGACTGCAAATATTTATTCTTCCCTTCCTCTACTCCTCCTACTCCTCCACTATTACATCCCATCACTACCACAAACATCCTCATTATTATTCCTTTTACTACTCTTCTTACTCTCATCTTCCCTCCTCTCATTATCTCTCCTCTCTTTTCTCTATATCCTTCTATTTCACCTTTTATTTTTCCTTCTTTCATCTTCTTAGCCTCCTTGTTTTACTTATTTATTTTTTTTTATTTTTTCTTGTCTCTTCAGAAATTCACAAAAAACAAAAATTAATAAATAACGTTTCATAAAAATATTTATATAAAAATAAAAATTAACGTTTTACTTTGTTATCAATACGAAAACACAAAATTTTTAGTATTGAATTGTTTACATTTATAATATGTAATTATCTTTACAAGGTTATACATATAAAAAATAAGTTTTAACTTTTATTACGGAATACTTTGGCCATTTAAAAAAAATTAAACACAATCATCTATATTTTAATAACAATATAACATTAAATCTTATACAATAAACTGAATATTTTTCACTAGAATATTTTAATAAAACCAAAAATAATAAAATTAATCATATAAAACAATATATCTCTATTTAACACACTATAAAATAAAAGACACCAAGAAATTACTCCCAGTATCTTTATCTCTATTAACTTTATTTATTTTCTTCAAGATATTATTCTTGAATATCTTGGTATTTACATATTCAGTTATTTGACACAGCAGACTTAACCGTAAGTTCTCCTATTGATGCTTCTATTGCATCTATAGCAAGCTTTAACAATGCATCGATCGCCGTATTAAGCTTAATCAATTCAGCAACTCCTTTATCACCATCCGTTTTACCAATTCTATCTATAGCTTTCTTTGTATCATCATCAGAAGCATCTTTTTTACCAAGTTCAGCATTACCACTTTTCAACTTATCCAAGAATGCCTTACCTTCTGTTTCAACAGCAACAATCTTTCCTTTCAATTCATCAGAAATGTTATCTGTTGTTTCTAATCCTTTTAACTTAGTGTTTACAGCTGATATCACACTATGCACTCCTGCAATTAACGATCCATTTTGACCAGCTTCATCAGCAAGACTACCATTAGCATCAATCTTTTTGCCTATAGCTTTAGCCAACTCATCAACCGACTTAACTAAAACATGCACTTCCTTTACTTTCCCTGCAAACTCCACCGCATCCTTTATCCTTTTACTTACTCCCTTTAAATCTATTACACTCCCATCTCCCTTCTTTACTTGTCCCTCTTCTCCTCCTTCCTTTATTCCTCCTCCACTATTACATCCCATCATCACCATCATTATTATTACTCTTATTTTCCCCTCTACTTTTTTCTCTATCTCACTCTCTCTATTCCTCTCTTCCCTTTTATTTCTCCTTCTTTTACTTCTCTCTTCATTTTCTTCCCCTCCTTATTTTTTCTTTCTTTTTAGTTTTCTTACTAGCTTATTTATTAAGAATTAAAAGCAAAAAAATATGACTTATATAACACATACAATACTGCAAATAAAAAAAGAGAGCTTTATTGCTCCCTTTACTAATACTTTTCTTTTTATCATTAGTTAAACTATATTCCAATATAAACATATTAATTCAGATATTAATTATCCTTAGCTCCAACTCCTTATCCTTCCTTAATCTCTCCCAATACCTTATTTATCTCTTTTCAAATCAGTACTATAAACAATCTCTAAGATGATCCCATTGTACAGGACGTCTTCTGCTACATTATTTATATAATTCCTAAAAAATATTGAATGTCGGTTTAATTCATAAAAATTGATTTTAGCATTGTGTTTCATTTTACCTCCAACCTTTACAACCTTATTCAATATACAAAAAATAATTATAAAAAATTGCAAAAAAAAAATTAAACCTATTCTTTAGATAGAAGAAATATCAACTTATTTAAAGTTACTTTATAAACAATGCATATAGCATAGATATTAATGCTATAAATATTCCTACATTAATGGTAATAATAGTCCCAAACATCCAAGCATGTAATTTAAATGTTCCTTTAACCTCTGATGAAAATTTATCTATCTTAGTATCAAGTTCATTAAATTTAATATCTATCTTAGTATCAAGTTCCATTTTGTTCACTTCCATATCTTTTCTTACAAGAGAAATATCTGACTTTAATTCGTCCCTTACTTTGTCGATTTTGTTATCAAGTTCTTTAATATCTGATTTTAAGTTATTTTCAATAATATCTATTTTGTTATCAAGTTCATTAAATTTAGTATCAATCTTGTTATCAAGCTCTGTAAATTTAGTATCTATTTTGTTATTTAAGTTATTTTCAACATTATCTATCTTATTATCAAGGACATCTTTAACCTTTTCAATATCAGATCTTAAACCACGCTCTAATATTTCCAGTTTAAGATTAAAATTACTTTCTAAATATTGAAGATCTTTAGTAGTGAGCTCATTTTTATAATACCTATAAGATAAATCATCTGCAATCTCTTTATTAATACCCACTTTTACAAGCTCATTTAGTACCATCTGCCTAGTAATTACAGGTTCCATTTGTATATACTCCATAAAGAATCTCCTTATATAATTATTATATAATAATTTATAAGCTAAATGAAAGTAAATTTAGTAAAATGTCGACTTCTATCACGATAATTTAAAGATATAATTAAATATGCAGCTGATAATGCATCAAGAGCATCATCATGAACTTTGCCATCTCCATTATACGAACAAATATCACGAAATACAGAACGACTACTATAATCTAATAAATGAATCTTGTTATAAGTAAATGGTGTTAATAAAGAAACAATTCTTGCGTGTTTATTTGTTTTGGATCTTGTTGGTGCAATTCTAAAGTAATTTTCCATATTGTCTCGAAGTCTAACATATTCACGTGTTAAAGCCCCAGCTCCTTTAATATCATCTCTATCTTCAATATAAAGAGTATTAACATTTAAATTCCCTATTATTACCTTTATTGTATTCATAACATATGGATCAACAGCTGGTTTTTGCTCTTGAAATATAAATGCATAATACTTATCCAATACCTTCTCTAAAATACAAAAAGCAGTATTATCTCCACCACTACTATATGCAGGATCTAAATAAGCTATAGAACTTTTAAATTCATACTCTTTAAGGAGATTAATATTGCTAAATATAGCATCATTATTTGCAACCCATTCTCCTAGTAGAACACTGGCTTTATATGTTGGAAAGTCTTTATAAATTTCTTCTTGGATCTTTATAAATTCCTTTGAAATTATCTCATTATCATACGTCGTAAAATTATATGTAGAATATATTGTGTTATTATCAATATATTCTGTTTTAAAATAATGCCCTGGATGATCAGGACTAGTATCAAAAATAATAAACTCTGGTTTTATTCTTAGTCTTTTAAGAGCTTCTTTTAATGTCTCTTTATGAAGAGTTGTTGCTTCATTAAAATAAATAACAGAAGAATTCGATCCTCTAAATCTTTCAAAATCCCTTGCTTTATCACCACCATATAAATTAATTCTTAAAGAATCAAGTTCAAAATATGACGTATTTGAATATTTGAGAATAAAAGGTATTTTAAGCATATTAGCAAGATTTTCAAACTGTCTTGTAACATTAATTTCTAATGATTTCTGTGAGTTTCCTAATATAAAATTATTGGTATCTTTCTCATAAAGATGCCTATTTTTTAAGTAAAGTTTTTAAAATAAATAACAAGCCAAAAATGTTTTATCACTTGAAATTTCACCTGATAAAATAACTTTGTTTTGATTATTCTTTTCAATAGCACTTAACACTTTACGTTGTTTTTTAGTCAATAACTTTTTTTCAAAGCTTTTAAAATCAGCAACTACTGGTTTTGGTTTAATAAAAGACGCAATATCAATCCCAAATTCACGCTTATATTCCCTTTGCATCTTTTTAAAAAAAGGTAGATCATATATATTCACAACATAATCCTTTAAATTTTAAATTTAACTTGTGATTCAAAATCAGTTGCTTTTAATTTAAGCATAGCTTGGTAATACAATTCCATTTTTTTTAAGTTCTTTTGCTCGTTTGACTTCGTCAAGTTCACATAGCTTATTATTAAGATCTTGATCGTCTTCATTATTAATGCCTTCTTTTCAGTCTTTCAATTTTACGCTCTAACATCTTTATTTCTTGATTGTATGATTTAAGTTCCAAATCTAAATAACTATAAATGATGCAATAAATTCTAATCCCAATCTATTTCTAACCATATGAAGCTGGCTTTTAATACTGCTTGATTGTGCACTATGCTCAGATGCACGAATTAACACATTATTTAGTGTTTCTTCACTAATTGTTACTTTTGGATGTTCTTCTAAATTATTGCTTTCTCTAGACTCCCATCTACGCCTCATTTTACATACATTAGCACGACTTACACCCATCTCTTTACTAATCTTGTGCATCACTAAGCTTTCTTTCATTAAAATACACAATATAATCATCAAATGATTTCTTGACTTTATTCATATCTCTTCAACATTCTAAATTAACAAAAATTAATTCAGCTTAACATAAAGTCTATAACAAAATAATAATTTTACAAAATCAACTAAAAAAAACTATAAACATATACTCAAATAAAAATATAATGTATAATTCGTAGAACGAGGAGAATATTTCATGAATAAAAATAAAAGTATATTAATACTTTGCATTATATTATTTTTGTATGGTTGCAATGCAAATAAAACCCCAAGTCAAAGAATGCCTGACTCTGCACAAATTACTAAATCTCAAGATGACTTACTAAAACCTCAAGATCTAGAAAGCAAATCCCAAAAACATGCTCATATAACTTTAACTACTGAAGAAAAAATGAAATTCGAAATATTTATATATGCTCTTAATATATTTCAAAAAGATCGATTCGCATTTTACAACAGAATGAAACAAGATATAAGTCAAGAAGTGCAAAATTTATTCAAAAAATACGATGAATTTCGTTCTTGGATCTCAGATGATCAACATATACAAGAACAAAAAGAATTAAGTAAGGCATTTAATTACGCATATAATCGCATATTATATAATAAACTAAAAAGATCTGACAATGATCAGACCACTATGCAATACATCGAAGGAGCATTTTACTATTATTTATCTGATCAATATAAAGACAATCATCACTATGACGGCAGGCTGTATGGGAGTACAAACCCAGGTTTCCCTACTAACTATGTAAGCTTATTTTTTGACCATTTTATATCTAAAATAATTAAAAAATACGACACTAATGAAAAAATATTTCAAGCAATAAAAAACGAACTTGAAGATAAAAATAGTGAAATCTATGCAAAGACATTAAACATGTTGTCATAATAAAAATTACTAACAAAACAAATTATTAATTGAAGATAAGTAAACATTTAGCAACTACGATTTATTAGGTGCTAGTTATACAATAATCAAAGTAATTCATACAATATAAAAATAATCGCTATATATTTTATAAAATCACAAATTTATTAAAACTAAGGAGTTTTTATATGAAAATAACCAATTTTACTTTGATTTTATTACTACTAATGAGTAGTTGTGATCAAGAAAATAACACAAATAAAGGAATTAAAAGTAGCAACAAAAGAGACTTAGAACAACAAGTAGAAGCACAAAAAACACCTGAAGAAGATTTAAGAGAAAAATTAGATGACAATCAGAGAAAAGGTCTAGTTTTTTAAAAGAAGCTTTAAGTAATAGCGAATCTGAATTTAATAAATTTTTAAATGAAGAAGAATCTAAAATAAAAGAAGCTCTTGATCATATTCAATCAGAACTTGCAAAGTACACAGGAAATGAAGCAGTGCAACAAAAAGAAACATCTAAAGAAGTAGTAAAAGGTGCTTTGGAAGGTGGCTTAGATAATTTTAAAAATACTGCTGATAGCGCTTGCAATCAAAACGACCAATAGAACCATAAATCTACAAAATAAATTTCATAAACAGAATTTAAAATGCAGATTTAAGAAAGAAAATACCAAGATATCTTCATACAAATAAAAGTATAAATAAAAAGATTTAAAAAAAAGGTATAAGTAAACAAAATGTTAACTTGAAGTTAACAGAGAAGTTAGATTAAAAAAAAGAAGAGAGATATCTCTCATTGCAAATAGATGGGTCGTTAAAATAAAATTTATAAAGAACAGACAGCAAATTTTTAAGTATTTGTTAAAGCTACCACAAAGTTCCTAGATTATTTTGTGCTGAACCCTTAAATATTAGCCCTTCTGATTAAAATACATGTCTTAAACATTAAATTTTGCATACAATGGAGAGACATATAATTTGACATAAATTAATAGTATTTGCTAACATATTTATACATAATTTTACTTATTTTTATAGCATTTAGTTAACATATAAATTACATGAAAGAATATGAAATATTAAAAGCAAAAATCAAAGAACTCGAGAAACAAAATTCAATATTACGCAAAGAAATAAGGCAATTTAAGAGGGAATTATTACAAACCAAAAGCAATCCTAAATCTAAACCAACACCAATAAGATTTTATTTAAATGATAAGACCATAAGATTAGTAAAGAAAAGTATAGACAAACTTAAACAAATAGATCCAATCTCAGGATGGTTTGTTCATATACTCTCAATTACAGGTTGTAGAGGAGTAGAGATTCAAAATATAAGACTTGATGACATAGTAAGAGAAACAAACAATAATGGTGATGTGTTTTATAGTTTACGTGTAAATGTATCAAAAAAGAGAAGTAATATTTGCATTAGAGAAGTAGTAATAAATAAATCTGAATTTGAATCTATAGAAGAAATCCATAAATTTCATTTTAAAAATAAAGGTTATACATAGGTTGAAGATAATTCAACACATAGCTATTATACAATTAAATTTAGCAAAAATCAATATTTAACATAATAAATAAGCATTATTAAAAGGCATATAGCCTTTTAATAATGAATACCAATAATGGAGATAATAAATATATTTTGAAAATTCATATTTTTCCAAATATACGCTTAGATTTAAGAAGATGTTTTTGTCCTCTATCTTTAAGAAAAAGAGGATCATATAAAACCTCTGTATTATTTGTTGCCATAAAATGGGACCCAATATTATTCTTTATCTTAACTTCACTTATCTCAAATTCATCTTTTAAACACTTATAATCTTTATCCTCAACACTAACATCTCGTTTAATACCAAAGAAAATTAAGATTCTACATGGATTTACAATATAACAATTAATCCTAATATAATCCTCATATAAGAATAGTTTTATATGATTTGTTAAATCTTCTATGTCAATATTTGCAAGATCAATAGAATTATCATTCTTTAGAAGATTACAAATACGCTTAACTTACATATCCAATGCTTCAACATAAATCATCACTATCCCTATAACGCCATTATTCCTCTCTATAACACAATTAATAGGCTCATCACCAATTAAAAAGAATAGGTTACATTTTGATAAGCCAGTACATGCAAGTTGCACTTGTGCTTGAACATGATATTTAAAGAAATATTTACTATCTAAAAAATTACCTGTTTGATTATATTCTGTAATAGCTGATGTTAAATAATTACTTTCACTACATTTAATCTCTAATCAACATAACTGACAATTACGCATTCTCATTATCACACCAATTCTATTTGGAATATAAGCATATTTATACTAAAAACATAGAGATTTGAAAGAATTATTTAACTCCACAAATGAAATCGACTATTGAACCTATCCAAATTAAAATAAAAAATTTATAGAAAAGGTTAATAGTAATTCAGATAATATGAAACTACCATCAGAAATTACATCATATGAAAAAGAGTATAAGCTGAATTCAAGTACGGCAAAAATAGGTATTGATATAATAAATAAATTTATAGAACTTCTACAAAAAAATAATAATGACAAAAATACATCTACTTATACAAATATCTTTTTAAAAGTAGTTAATTACATCTTTTCTTTATATGAAGCAAGTATAAATAGAATGGAACAGAACAAAGCTATTAAACTATTATCTGAACTTGAAGAGATCATAAGAATCAATATTAAAATAATAAAAAACTCTAATGATTATTATAATCAAGATGAGAATGCAAAATGTATCTCAACTTAGAAATAAAAGAAATAAGACTATGAATTCTTATATAAAGATATTAAAGGAGGCTTAATTTGAAAATTCAAAAAATAATTTTACTATCAAGATTAATTTCTCTTTTTCTTATAATTTCTTGTACTACTATCGCTTCATTAATAAACGAACCAACACTTCCAAAAACAGAATCTCTTAAAGAGATCAGTACTTATGAAGCTAAGTTGGCTGATTATATTATGTATTTGCAAGTATTCTTAACACGTACACAAAAAAAAGTTAAAGACCCCAATTATCCTAAGTTTGCTTATTTCAATCCAACAGAACTTAAAGACAAACATACTGTTGAAAATTTAAAGTTTAATATCAAGTTATTTCAAGATTATATCACCATCACTAAACCTATTGCTCAAGATGTATATAGAAGATATTCAAAATTGAAAAATTAATTATTTAAGCCCCTGATGGGGCTTATTTATTATCACGTTAAACTGAATAAACACTGGAATTCTTCGGCCATAGACAGTTGACTAAATAATTTTAATGGACTATTTCCAACTTTATATGAATCAAATGACATAAATATATTAAACTTCTCAAGCTTACTTAAATCCCTACTACTTTTATTAAAGTATTCTTTAATTAAATCACACCAATATTCAATACTCTTTAACATTTTATTTTTGTTAAAGTATTCAAGCAATTTAGAATCATCTCTACTTTAACAGACTCAAGATAATTGTTTATTTCTGATAAATTACTAAATAGTTTATCACTTAAAAAGTCATACATATTTCTTGATGCTATTAGTAAGTTTTGATAATACTTAAATTTATTCATATTAACATTATGTTTAACTTTGGATTTAAAATATCCAGTATTAACAACTTGTTTATTTTGTACTCTACTTTTTATTGATTGTGATTTTGTTACATCTACAGATGGTTTGTCTGTACTGTTATCTTCACTATTACAAGTATTATTTTCAATTTGTTCTTTATTATTCTTTTGTTCAATATCTAAATTACTAGCATCAGTATCAACTTCACTTTCTATCGACAAATATGCAACTAAGACATAACGTTTGAAATAAGTTATTGCAGACCCCACAAGCTGCGGCCATGTATTTTGACTTTTCACACCAATAGACTTTAATTCTTTTATATGTGTTGATGTATCAAATGAATGTTCATATCCACTTGCAGAACTATAAAATGTTGTTGTAACAACATCTACTAAATTACCATCAACACTCTTTGTAGTTGGATACTGTACAAAATCAATATCTAGATCATATTCTTTAATAACATTCTTAACTTCTCTTACTATTTCATTGAAATCTTGATATTTATATCCATAGCCATTAAGATTTTTATTTACACCATTTAAACCTATTATCAACTTTTTAAGGTTCTTTAAAAAGTCTATTCTCTTTTGATTCATTGTTGTATTTTTATTATTAATTTTTGTTGTCTTTTGTATATTTGTTTTTGTAATATTATTGTTTTTCACAACAAATCTCCTATTGTATTTATACAAATAAATATATAACAAAAACTATATTTGTCAATATTTTTGCAAACTTTTCTTTCGACTTATAATTTTGATATTATTTTTTTGATAAAAATAATATCAAATGACATTTTTACTAATTATAGATTTACTTATTACCAAGTATTAAGTTATGATAATAATAAGTAATACAAATAGGAGTGCAAAAATGAAAACTATAAAAGCTATCAAAAAGCTTGAAACACAATGCAAAAATAAATACCAACACAAACTAATAGTATTAATATCAACAATTGATTATACCAATCACAAATATGAAAAATATACACAAGGTGATCTACTTTATTACTTTAATGGTAACTTAAAACGTAATGGACAGAAAGAAACTACTATCAAAACACTACAAAAATATATATACAAATTAGGCAAAGAATTTAAAGTAACAAATAACTATTATCAACATTTAGGAATCAATATGGGTACTGAAGTTTATTATGAACTCAAATACAACAAAAAAGAATGTCACAGATTAATAAATAAAAATTTCAAAATAAAAAAAGAAAAAAGATTCCAAAAGCGCGTTAATGAACATTTTAAAAGCAAATTCAATAAAGAGGGGAGTGTAGAAAAAGCGGAGTCTTTATATAATAAATATAATAAAAATAAAAAAGAAGAAAAGTGTACAAGTCAAATCGAAGATTTTCAATTAAGGAAATATGCAAACAAATGTAATTTTAAGACGAACTTCTTCTACGATCTTCTTAAACTTAATTTAGAAAAAGAAGTAAAAGTTGAATTGTTGAGGAAATTGAAGAATGCTGAGAATGCAATAAAGAGATGTTCTATTGGGGATATTAAAAAGAAAGGAGATAAAAGATGCGTAACATTGAAAGAGAAACAAGAGAAGCTTTCATTGGTGTTAGAAAATGTAATAACAGAATTAAAAAGTAAAGGGTATGATAGTGCAGATTTAGAAGCCAAGATGGGCTTTATATATGAAAAATATAGAAACAAGCCCCATTTTATTATAGAAGAAGAGAAGTATGGGGATCTGAGCGTCATTGTTGCGAATTTAAAAAAGACGGTTAAAAAAACAGAGAATCTGAAATCACAATATGATGATCTTAAAAATAATATATTTAGCATACTGCTTGATCAATTGAGACAAAAAGTAAAGATAGAAATTCTCATACCAAAATTGAAAGAATATTTAATAAAGCAAAAGAAATTAGAATATAAAAAGGTATTTAATAACCAGTATTATTATGAACTTTTAGATTTGATAGAAAACCAGAAGGAACATTTAAAACACTCTGAATTTAAGGAAGCTGTAACTTAAGGATTTATTATGGAGCATGAATTAAATATTTTGGAAAAGAAAAAAGCAAAATTGATACCAAAAGAAGAAAAACCTCTATTTGTTAAAATAGAGGAAATTGAAAATAGAAAGATATATCATACTAAAATCATGATGGACTTGTATTCATTTGGAGTTTATACAAAAAAAAGATATGTATTCTTTATTTCGTTGAGAGGACTTTTTAATCAAAAAAAGATAGAAGCATTTCATTTATTTCCTGTAAGAGAGGGAGATAAATTTTTAGGTATTTATTATGGGTATAGAAAACCAATCAAGAATGTTGTTAGAAAATATGAAGAAAATGGGATTTCAAAGGCACATAGTTTTTCGAAAGCTTACTATATAGAGTTTAGATTTAAAAAAGGTAGTGTTTTTTGTTACATTAAGGGAATATCTCGTTTAGTTAAAAAAGATAAGATAGACACAAAATATTGTCAAATTTTAATTGATATATTGACGACTTTAGAAAAGGAGGTATATGAATATTATGCTAAAAAATTACCAGAAGGAGGTTTAATTGAAAAATGGATAAAAAAAAATCAAAAATAATTGCGATTGCAAGTCTTAAAGGAGGTGTTGGCAAAAGTACTACAGGTATAATATTCGCAACTCTTTTATCAAAAGAAAGCAAAGTTCTCTTAATAGATATAGATACACAAGCATCAATAACAAGTTATTTTTTTAATAAAATTCAAGAACAAAATGTAAATTTAGAAAGCTTTAATATATATGAGGTTTTAAGAGAAGAGCCTTTAGAAATAAGAGATGCTATTATAAATGTTAATGTTAATTTGGATTTAATACCTAGTTATTTAAGTTTACATAAGTTTAATCAAGAGGCAATTTCATTTAAAGAATTAAGGTTAAAAAAAAGGTTAGAGCCTATACAGGATAATTACGATTATATTTTAATTGATACTCCTCCTAGTTTAGACTTTACTTTAACAAATGCTTTGGTGAGTAGTCAATATGTATTAGTTCCAATAACAGCCGAAAAATGGGCAGTTGAGAGTTTAGATCTGTTAGAATTTTATTCAAAAAAGATAGGAGTTGATATACCTATTTTTATATTCGTAACAAGATTTAAAAAGAATAATACTCATAAACATTTACTTGATATTTTACAATTAAGGAGTGATTTTTTGGGTATTATATCTGAAAGAGAGGATTTAAACAGAAGAATAGCAGAAAATGATATATTTGATTTTAATAAAGATTATATCAATGAGTATCAAGGTGTTCTTGCATATTTTTTGAATAAAATGAAAGTTACACTATCTTACGGGTGGAAAATATGAGCGATTTTTTTAAACAAAAGTAATTCCGGCGCCGGAAAAATTATGAGGTGATTTATATATGAATATACATTTAAATAAAAGAAATTTATCTTCTGAAAGTGATACAATGGTTAGATATAAATCGTTAAAATCACAATTGGCTATTAATTTTAAATCTGAGGTTTGTTCTAGATTAGAAACAATGAGAATCTTAAAAGAAATTAAAGATAATAAATATTATGAATTAGATGGATATAAAAATTTTGAAGATTTTACAAAAAATTATAAATTAGCTAAGACACAAGCCTATGATTATTTAAAAATTGCTAATGCTATAGAAGAAGGAATAATTGAAGAAGAGTTTTTAGTACAGAATGGTTTTAGGCAGACGTTATTTGTTTTGCGAAATCAAGAAAGTGCGACAATAAAAAAATCAAAGCAAAACCCAATAAAACCATTGCGATTTCAACTTAAAAAGCAAGAAAGTTATGATTTTTATAAAAGTAATGCTAAATTTACCAGTTTTTTGATGGATGAACTTTTTGAAAATCAAAAAGATTTACTTGAGAAGCTTTTAAAAAAATATAAGGAATTGAAGGAATAATAATATTTGTGACTAATTTAGCATATAGATTGTATAAAACAGAAAATTTAATATGCAGACTTATAAAAAAAATAATTTGGTTAGATAACAAGCAATAATTGCCATCATATTAAAATAGTTAAAAGATGTTTAGGATATCAAAAATAATTGATATTTGTTAATATTGATTTGATTTTCTTTAGAAAAGTGGTATAATCCATTATTAGGTATTGTTCATTGCAATTCCTATTTGTATCGTTTAGAGACGTTAGAACTTAATTAAGGCTTTCGATCTAGAATGTCTTAATTAAGTTCTAATTTTTTGTGTTTATTACTAGTTAAGCAAGTTTGTGAATTAATTCTGTACATATGTAAATTTATTGTTTTTAGCAATATATATTTTTTGTAAAAATTTTTTAGAATATTGCAAAAATATAGTTTTTACTATTTAGTGATTTTTATCAATACAATAAGAGATAAATATGAACAATAGTGAAAAAATAAATAAAGTAATTAATAATGAAGTAAAAAAAGTGAATCAACAAGATTTATACACCCAACAAGTTATTAAAGGTTTAGAATCTTTTATTCCAGAGTATGATAATAATAAACAAACTAATATAAATAAAATGAGCAAAATAGGACGTAAATTACCTGGTATCAAAAAGAATGAATATTTCAAGTTTAATAGTAAAGAAGATTTTTCTATTCAACGTGGGACGTTAACAAGATTTGGTGCTAGTGAAGTTGTGAGTATATTTCTTGGTGTTTATGCTGCTTCTGCATTAATTATAAGTAGAGTACTTAAATTTTTTGGGAAAGAAGTTCCATATAAAGATAATTTGCATATTAAAAAAGGTAAAGCATTAGAAAAATTTAGGATTTGATGAGTTTCTACGTATTTATTTTGATAATATACAAGTTTTACATAAAAACAAATATGCTAATGGAATAGACAAATATAATTACTTCAAACGAGTAGGATTAGGAGATAATCTTGTTGGTGCAACAATAGATGGTTGGTTTGTAAATAATCAAGGCGAAGCAGAACTATTAGAGATTAAATATAGTGATAGTAATTATTTAACATCAGCTATTACAGAATATAATCAAACAGGTAATTTTTAGATAGTAAATATTTCTTTAAATATTATGTTCAAGCACAAGTGCAACTTGCATGTACTGGCTTATTAAAATGCAATCTGTTCTTTTTAATTGGTGATGAGCCTATTAATTGTGTTATAGAGAGGAATAATGGCGTTATAGCAAAAGTTATGATTTATATTGCGACATTAGATATGGAAGTTGAACGTATGTGTAATCTCATAAAAAGAGACAAGTCTATTGATCTTGCAAATATTGACATAGAAGATTTAACTAATCATATAAAATTATTACTACAAGATAGTGAATTATATTCAGAATTAGCAGAATTAAATTATAAAGATGAATTTATAAATTTTATAAATATTGTTACTTTAAATATTGGTAATGCAGACAGAGAATTTTAGATAAACATTTAGTTGATATTCAATCTAAGCAAACAGAAATAGATAAGAAAGAGAAAGAGCATGCTAAAGAATTATAAGCACTTACTAAACAAGATAAGGATGTTCTTAAAGATATATTTGGTAAGTTATCTATGGAGTTTGAATTAACAGATAATATTGTTTATAGATTAGGAAAGAATGTGTTTGCGTTAAATTCAGGTAAACGTGCTATTAAAGATAGATTTAAATTAATTACGGATCATTGTGGTTATTATGATATTAGTTCTAGTCGTAAGTTTTCTATATCTAATCCTGTATCTTCCATATCATATGCAATTTAATGGGAGTTGGTGCAGATGATTATACATGTAATAATCTTTATTTTAATAATTTTATATTATATGTTAAATGTATATACAAGTGTTTAAGAAATACTATTAATAAATATGTTTATGAGTATCATACAACAAAAGAATACAATAAATATTTAGATAACCTGTATTGTGATCTCCAAAGAATGGAAATCAGGCGTAGGCTTTATGATGATAGGGGTTTTAATGTCTGACATTAATAACATCACATTATCAGGACGCTTAGTTAAAGATTCACTTTTATCTTATAGTAGTACAAATTTAGCTATACTAAATTTTTCTATAGCAAATAATATTAAAGTCAAAAGAGAAGGTGAGTGGAGAGATAATGCACAATTTTTTAATTGTGTATTATTTGGTAAACGAGCCGAAACTCTTTTTCATTTTCTTAGTAAAGGTAAGCAAGTTGTTGTTAATGGATCTATGAGACATGAGTATTATAAGAATAAACATAGTGAAGTTAATAAAATTAAAAGCATTATTTTTGTAGAGCAACTGAGATTGTTTGGTGCAGATAGTAAGCATCATAATCCTAAAGTTGATATTCCTGTTCCTCCTCCTGTTCCTGATTCTGCTTGTGAATTTAATGAAGATATTCCTTTTTAGAAGTTTATAAATGAAGTTTTAAGTTAATAAGAGGTTAAATGATATATGAAATTACAACAAAATGATAATAGATTTCTATTAGAGATTAGACGTTGGAATTGTTACTTTTTATCTTTGCATTATTACATAGCATCACTTACAAAGAATAAATTTGACTTTAATGATATTAATAATAATTATTATCAATTTGTTAGTTTAGGTTATATGAAGAGTAATTGTTATATTTTAAATCCATGTAGAATCTTGAGTTTCTTTGGAGTTAAACGAGATGTTCGTGTTGAGGATAAAGATTATAAATGTTTAAAGGATGAATTTGAGATAAGTGAAGTTAGGATCAGGAATAATATTGGGTCCCATTTTATGGCAACAAATAATACAGAAGTTTTACATGATCCTCTTTTTCTTAAAGATAGAGGACAAGAATATCATTTAAAATCTGAGCGTATATTTAGAAAAATACAACTTACTCCACATATGTATTTATTGTTAAAAGGCTATATGCCTTTTTTATGCTTACTAAAAAAATAGAACCTTAACTTTTTATAAACATTTAATTTATTCCTTCCTTACGATAAAATCAAAAATCATCTTTTATGGGTGAAATATTAATTTGTTTAAATTTGTCAAATATCTCTTTATTGTTATTTGAGCTAAATATACTAACTGAATTTAATCCAAATAAGCGATTTATCTGGTTGCTTTTAGTTCCATATTTCTTTGTATCCTTACATGAAGGATTTTCTTTACAGTCAATGGCATCGCTTATATATTCAGCTAAAGTTTTCTCAGGTGCATTGTTTTTTCTTCTTTTCTCTAGTAAATTATAAGCTTCAGTACAAGCTTTATCTAGTTCTTTCTTTTTGTCGGGATTCTTTTCAATCCACGAAATAAATTGTTCATATGCGGTTATTCTGTCTTTATGTTCTTGAACACTTGTTGGAATTTTGTCAAGGCTGTTATTTTTGATTCTTTTTCTTAATATTTCTATTTTTTTGTTAAATCCATTAATAATGGCATTATACTTTTTATTTTCATTCGCTTGTGGTGTTTCTGTAGTTGGTGCTAAACCTGTTCTTTCTTGTACTTTTACTTCATCTGTACAAGAATAAATTAGTACTAAACTGTAAATTAGTAAATGTTTTAGATATTTATGCATATAATATTCTCCTTGTTTTTAAGTATACTATTAGCTATGTTGGTTTGTATAGAGATTTTTATATGTTTTCTACCACCAATGAATAATAAAAATAAACATATATTTTTTATATAATTTTTTTATTATGTTAAATCTTGATTTTTGATAAATTTAATTACATAATAGCTATGTATTGAGTTATTTTTTTAACTTATTTTTAATCTTTATTTCTAAAATAAAAAATTCTAACAAAGAGAATTGTAACTTCTTTTTGTTAGTTTGTAGTAGTATATTGATTTAATGTTATGTTTTTATAGATTATATAGCAATACATGGAATATACAATATTATTTAAAGCCATCTTTAATATCATGATATGCTTTTAATTTACTTACTTTTGAAAGACCATAAACATTATCTATTTCAGCCGTTGATGCATATTTCATTAATTCTTTAATTTCAAATGAATTGTATCCTTTACTTTTAAGTGTTGCAATAAATATATTTCTACATATATGTAGTGATTTACGATGTTTAAATCCTGATTTTGTTAGCAATTCTTTAAATTGTTTTGAAATTTCACTTATATTTATTCTATTATCTTTAAATTGATGTTTACTTTTTTGAAATAGATAAGTATGTCTTGAATCTTGTCCTTTATTTTTAAAATGAAGTTTATGGATTTCTTCTATGGATTCAAATTCAGATTTACTTATTACTACTTCTCTGATGCAAATATTACTTCGCTTCTTAGCTACATTTACACGTAAACTATAAAACACGTTACCATTATTATTTTCTTCTCTTACTATGTCATCAAGCCTTGTATTTTGAATCTCTACTCCTCTACAACCTGTAATTGAGAGTATATGAACAAACCATCCCTGAGATTGGATCTATTTGTTTAAGTTTGTCTATACTTTTTTTTACTAATCTTATGGTCTTATTATTTAAATAAAATCTTATTGGTATTGATTTAGATTTAGTATTGCTTTTGGTTTGTAATAATTCCTTCTCATATTGCCTTGTTTCTTTAAGTAATATTGCATTTTGTTTCTTTAGTTCTTTGATATTTTTGCTTTTAATATTTCATATTCTTTCATGTAATTTATATGTTAACTAAATGCTATAAAATAAGTAAATTTATATATAAATATGTTAGCAAATACTATAAGATTTAATCTTTATACTTTCTATATTTCATTTTAACAACCCATATATTTACAATGAGAGACATCTTTCTTCTTTTTTTTAACTTGTCCTTTTATGTTAACTTCAAGTTAACAATTTGTTTACTTATTCCTTTTATTTAATCCTTTTATTTTGTCTTTTACTTTGATCAAAATACTTGTATACTTTCTTTCTTAAATCTGTATTTTAAATTCTGTTTATTTCTTTTTACTTATAGATTGATAGCATTATTGATTACACATACTTTTTACCTCATCTTGAAATTTATTTAATTTATCGTCATCAATTTGATTATTGAAATATCCTTTTATTAGGGTTTTAAATTGATCTTTGCTATTAGCTTTATCTCCTGTACATAGTTTAACTTCACTATGTATATGATCAAGGATAGGATTTATCTTAGATATGTCTAGTTTTAAAAATTCATTAAAAGTAGATTCATTATTTAGAGCTTCTTTTAGAAATTCTAATGCTTTTTTTTGATCGTCACTTAGTTTTTCTTTTAAAAGCGTTTCTGGATTTTTTTGTTTTTCTTTTAGCTGTTCTTCGGTTAAATCCTTTTTATGTTTGTCTTCTTTATTTTGTGTATTGGAACTAGATTGTTTACAATTGTTTAACAATAGAATAATTATTAAAAATAATATATTGAGTTTATTCATAAATATCTCCTTTTTTGATTTAATAAATGTTTATTTATAGTCAACAATATAAATCATTATTTGCATATTGTAATAAAATATAACGTTTATATTAATTATTCGATAATGAATATGTTTAATGAAGATGTATAGCGATTATTATATTTTATGAATTACTTTGATTATTATTTGATTAGCAACTACTAAGTCGTAGTTGCTAAATGTTTACTTATTTTTGATTAATAATTTGTTTTGTTAATAATTTTTAGTCTGTCAATAATTTAGATATATTTTTATAGATTCTACTATTTTTATCTTCAAGTATGTCTCTCATTATTTGAAATTTTTTTTCATTAGTATCATGGTCTTTAATTAGTGTATGTATCAAAGACTCAAAAAATGAGCTTACATGGTTAGCCGGAAAACCTCCAGTTTTATTTCCATACAGTCTTGCATCATATTTACTGTTGGTTTTGTATTCGTTATATAAATATTCAGCAAAAGCATTTTCTACATATTGCATAATAGTCATATGATTGCTAAGGGTTTTTACTTTCTTATCTAGACAATTATATGCATTAATGAAGGCCTTACTTAATTCTTTTTGTTTTTGTATTTGTGACTTATCTAAAATCCAAGTACGAAAGATTTCGTATTTGTTTATTGAAACTAGATATTTTGCATCATCTTTATATTTTATTTTGAGATTTTTTTGTGCTATACCAAGCCCGTACATTAATAGATCAAATCTATTTTTTTCCTCAGTATCTGAGTTGATTTTTTGTAGGGGAGATTCATCTGTAGATCTCGTAATTTGGGAAGCATCACCATTTGCTTGAGCTGGGGTTTTATTTGCATTGCAACCATACAAAAATAATATAATGCAAAGTATTAATATACTTTTATTTTTATTCATAAAATATTCTCCTCATTCTACGAATTATACATTATATTTTTATTTGAGTATATGTTTATAGTCTTTTTTTAGTTGATTTTGTAAAATTATTATTTTGTTATAGAGTTTATGTTAAGCTAAATTAATTTTTGTTAATTTAGGATGTTGAAGAGATATGAATAAAGTAAAGAAATCATTTGATGATTATATTGTGTATTTTAATGAAGGGAAGCTTAGTGATGCACAGATTAGTAAAGAGATGGGTGTAAGTTTTGCTAATGTATGTAAAATTAGACGTAGATGGGAGTTTAGAGAAATCAATAATTTAGAAGAACATCCAAAAGTAACAATTAGTGAAGAAACACTAAATAATGTGTTAATTCGTGCATCTGAGCATAGTGCACAATCAAGCAGTATTAAAAGCCAGCTTCATATGGCTAGAAATAGATTAGGATTAGAATTTATTGCTTCATTTAATATTATTATTTAGATTTGGAACTTAAATCATACAATAAAGAAATAAAGGCATTAGAGAGCAAAATTGAAAGACTAAAAGAAGGAATTAATAATGAAGACGATCAAGATCTTAATAATAAGCTATTTGAACTTGACGAAGTTAAACGAGCAAAAGAACTTAAAAAAATGGAATTGTATTACCAAGTTATGCTTAAATGTATTTAGTTATATTTATTCATATAATGGAGATGGCAAAGTTCATGATGATGCTCTTGATGCATTATCAGCTGCATATTTAATTATGTCTTTGAATTATCGTGATAGAAGTCGACATTTTACTAAATTTACTTTCATTTAGCTTATAAATTATTGTATAATAGTTACATAAGGAGATTCTTTATGGAGCATATGCAAATGGAACCTGTAATTACTAGGCAGATGGTATTAAATGAGCTTGTAAAAGCGGGTATCAATAGAGAGATTGCTGATGATTTGTATTATAGATACTATAAAAATGAGCTTACTACTAAAGATCTTCAATATTTAGAAAGTAATTTAAACCTTAAACTAGAAATATTATAGCGTGGTTTAAAGGCTGATATTAAAGAGCTTGATAATGAAATAGATGCTGAATTTACAGAACTTGATACTAAGATAGATAAATTTGCATCAGAGGTTAAAGGAACATTAAAGTTGCATGCTTGGATGTTTGGAACCATTATTACTTTAACTATAGGAATTTTATTAACGCTGCTATTTAAATAAGTAAATATTTCTTCTATATAAAGAATAAGTTTTTTTTGAAAAAATTAATAATTGATCTATAATTATTTTTTGTATATTGAATAAGGTTAAATAAGGTTGATAGGTTGGAGGTAAAATGAGACACAATTCTAAAATCAATCTAATTAATAGGTGAATTAGTATATGTTGAAATATAGTTAAGTTATTATGTAAGAATTTTGGCAAAGGGAGAGCAAGAGAGCCCTCTTTTTTTTATTTTAGGTATTGTGTGTGTTATATAAATCATTTTTTTTCTTCTAATCCTTAATAAATAAGCTAGTAAGAAAGCTAAAAAGAAAGAAAAAATAAGGAGGCGAAGAAAATGAATAGAGAAGTAAAAGAAGGAGAAATAAAAGGGAAGAGAGGAATAGAGAGAGTGAGAGAGAGAGGGAATAGAATGGATAAGATGTGGGATAGAATGAGAATAAAGGGAATAATATTTATGATGATGATAGTGATGGTATGTAATAGTGGGGGAGTAGGAGAAGCAGAGCAAGGTAAAAATAAATTTTTGCAATCTTTAGTTAATGTGAGTGAAGAATTTTTGAATGTTTTCACATCATTTGGGGAAATGGTGGGGAGTGTATTGGGGTTGAGTGTTGAGAGTAAGAAATCGGATGTTGGGAATTACTTTAAGAAGGTTCAGGAGACTGTACAAGGGATAAAGGATGGGCTTAATAAAGTTGTTAGTGAGATGAAGGGAGAAAAGAATCCTAATGCTGAGGGAGTAGAGAGTGAAGTAAAGAAATTCGTTAGTGAGACGCTTGATAATATAATAGAATGAGCTAAGACAGCAAGTGAGGCAATTGGTACTAAGGGTGATGAATTAATTGGTAATGTTGCTGCTGCTGGTGTAGGTAGTGGTGCAGGTGCTGCAGGGGATGTTAAAGATCTGATAAAAGGGGAATTAAAGATATAGTATATGTAGTGCTTAAGAATGAGGGTAATGCTGAAGCTGGGGATGATAAAAAGGCTGAAGATGGTAATACTGCAAGAAATGCTGGTGATGGAGAAGCAGGAAAATTATTTGGTAATGCTGTTATTGCTAATTCTCCTAAAAAATCAGCAGCAGATGCAGCAAAGGCAGTAGGAGTAGTAAGAGGATCTGATATATTGCAGGCTATAGTGCACAATGGTTCTCATTCGGCTACTAATGCTGCTAAGGCTAATGCAAAAGATGGGACAATAGCAGGAGCTATAGCATTGAGAGGTATGGCAAAGGGAGGAAAATTTGCTAATGGTAATGATGCTGCTAATGGTGATATTGTTGCTACAGTTAAAGGAGCAGCAGTAAGTGCAGTAACTAAGGCGTTAGATACATTGATAGTGGCAATAAGGAAAACAATAGACTTGGGGCTTAAGAATGTTAAGGATTCTATGAGAATTAATTCTAATGCTACTCCTGTTGTGTCTGATAAGGATGCTTCTGGTGCTAAAAACCAATAGTCTAATAATAATGATATGACTAAATAATAAAATAAGATAAATAAAATTATAACGGTAAGATACTAAGAGTTAGATGCTTAGTATCTTTTTTTATTATGTTAAATAAATATTTATTATTTTGTTGTCATTTGTTTTTCATTATTCATTTGTTTGTTGCTTATTAGTTTTTATAGATAAAAGTAGGATGCAAGTAAAAAAAACAGAAAAAATAAAAGGGAAGAGAGGCATAGAGAGAGTGAGAGAGAGTGAAGAGAGAGGATAAGATGTGGGATAGAATGAGAATGAAGGGAATAATATTGATGATGATGATAGTGATGATGATGGGATGTAATAGTGGAGGAGTGAAGGATGCAGAGAAAGTATTTTTGAGTGAGATGGTAAATTTAGGGAAAGGATTTTTAGATGTATTTGTGAGTTTTGGGGATATGATTACGGAGACATTAGGAATAAAGGCAGATACAAAGAAGAGTGAGATTGGGGCATATTTTACTAAGATTGAGAATACAATGAAGATAGTGAAAGGTAAATTAAGTAAGATTTTGGAAGAGAATGGGAAATATGAGAAAGTGAGAGAGAAGGTAGGGGAATTTATTGGGAAGATAAGTAAGATTGAAGAGGGGGCAAAGGAAGCAAGTAAAGGTGCTAATGGTGATATAATAGGAAATGCTAAGAAAGGTGAAGATGCAGTTGCTGCTAGCAAAGATTCTGTTGTTTCTCTTGTTAAGGGGATAAAAGCGATTGTTGAAATAGTATTAGGAGAAAAAGAAGGTAATGCTGGTAATAATATAATTACTGAAGACAAAAAAGATATAGGTAAATTATTTGGAAAGAAGGATGGTGATAGGGCCCAAGAAGCAGAGGCCGCTAAAGTAAGTGCATCAATAGGAGCAGTGAGTGGAGCTGATATATTGAAAGCTATTGCAAAATCAAAGGAAGATCCTAAAGCTGATAGTACTAATGGAATTGAAAAAGCAACAGATGCAGCAGAGATAGCTGTTGTTCCATCTGTTGATGATAAGAAGGAGATTAAAGAGGATACAGCAAAGAAAGATGCAATAATAGCAGCAGGGATAGCATTAAGAGGAATGGCAAAGGAAGGTAAATTTGCGGCTAAAAAGGATGAAGATAAATCAGCAAATGCAGTAAATGGAGCAGTATCAAGTGCAGTAAATAAGGTATTAAGTACATTGGTGATAGCGATCAGGAATACAGTGGATAAGGGATTGAAAGAGATAAATGAGGTGTTGGGAGAGATTAAGCAAGGAGAAGGTGTTGAAGCTAAAGTTAGTAAGTAAGTTGTAGTGAAAATTATTAAATAAGAATATTAGTAAAGGGAGCCATGAGGTTCTCTTTTTTTTTATTTACAGTATTGAGTATTTTATATAAATAATATGCGTATAAATCATTATTTATTGACTTTTTTGTGGCCCTTCCAGCACACTGGGCGGCCGTCCGGGGA
>NC_011261.1 GCF_000019685.1 Borrelia duttonii Ly | reverse complement strand
AATGCCTATTTTTGCTGTACTTAAATTCATTTATAGTTCTCTCCTAATAATTTTGTAATATTTACGATTTGTTGTTTTGTATGATTTTTTGGATTTGAGGGAGCATTAATGCTCCCATCCATTTTTATTTGTTTCGGATATCCTGTTTTGTTGTAGGTGCATAAGGCGTTGCACCATTTTCGGATGGAGTTTGCAAGTACCGTAGTTTTCAACTTGCGTTCCTATCCATAATTGCCTAGCAATAAGTATATAGCAAAAACAAAATATTATCAAGTAAAAAAAACAAATTTTTTGTAATTTTTTTAGTAGCTGAAAAAAATTAATGCAATTCAATATTACTTGAATTGCAATTAACCTTTTACCAAATATCATAAATCTTTATCCTTGTCTTTGTCTTTGCATTTAAACTTGGTAACTAAGATGTTGATAATATCTTTAGTTATTGGTTTAAGTAGAAAAACAAATAATGAACCCATACCTAAAATGAATAGAGAAATAATAATTAATTTACTTCCGTCAATATTAAGTAAAAGGTCTAATAAAGCATTGAGACTTTGCATAATCCTTTAACCTCACTTTACAATATATGGTATATTAAATATATAGCAAAAACGTGAATATAGCAAAGGAAATAGGAATTATAATTTGAGAAGCAAAGGTGCCCCATCTACTCTCTTTTGCATATACCAACCTTCGAAAAGATTAAACTTCAGAATTATTCCACCATGTACAGTTGAAAGTTGAAATAACGTTCTTGATGAGGAAGAACCGCTGTATTTTATATTGACAATTTTGTTGGCTTGAGAACTTGAACTACATGCTGCTTCAACTTTGACAATTAAATAGATGGGTTTATCGTCATATGAACTGTCTGTTTGTATTGTAATTTCAGCATTTTGATTTTTTTGTGATGAGTCTGTAAAGTCAAAAACATAACGACCATATTTCAAACTCGACATATACACGGTTTTGCTATATTCGCCAGAATATTGACTTTCTGGTTTTGTTGTAGTAGTACTTGTACTGAAGCTGCTACTAATACCTGTAAGATATTCTTGAACCTTTATTTTTTTCAAAGAAGAATAGTGAAGTCCTAGAAAATAAGTATTTGTATTTAAGGTATCTTGCTGTGATAAATCATATTCAAGTTTACTAGTAACTTTGCCAAGAATAGAATCCATAACACTGGATTCATTATTTTTTAGTTTTTCTATAACTTTCTGATAAGCTTGATTGATAAAGTTTGTATTTTGTAATAATTCAGTTGCTATAAGGCTTTGTATTACCTGCTTAAAATCATTAACGCCTTCGCCTTTGACGAATGTTTTTTTGTGCAATTCTTTACGAAAATCATCAAAAGTAATTGCGTGGCAACTAGAAAAACCATCATCTAAAACCAATAGATCAGAGGGGTCAGTTGAGGTTCTTCTATTAAGGTTTCTAATTTCTATTGTATCATCATGTCTTACGACGGTATCTTGTTCAGGACTTTCTTGACTAGTCATAAAATCTCCTTATTATCCTTTAAACTCTTTGACGTATTCATTCTTATAGTTTTGTATCTTGAGTATTCTTCCGATCGGGATAAGTTTTTTGATGAATGCGTAAATAGAGTTTTCATATCCTTTAGGAAGTAAAGTTATAATCCATGCTTTTTTGAGAATGCGTCCATTTTCTTTAGTTTTGAATGTAATTTTTTTATGGGGTGTAGTATCTTTTTTTGACTTACTACCAACAATGAATGCTATAACATTAGTTTTGATATCGCTTTTGAGCTTAATGTTGATAACGCCAGGTGATAGAGTAGTAGGTTCGATATCAACATTAAGAAAAGCTTTAAATAGCTTTATGAATGATTCATGGGTCCCAATATGACGTAAAGCGAAAAGCACACTATCAATATTTTTTGCTAGTGTTTCAAGAGTTTGGTTTGTTGAGTAGATAATTTTCAATATTTCTGATAACCAGAATGCTATGAATCTTGAATTTAGATTTGTAGTAGCATTGATATCTTGGAAATTATCATTAAGGGTTTTGACCTCTTTGATTATTTGATCTACGAATCCAAGTTCAGCATGTATTATTTTTTCAACCTCAGTGTCATTGAAGACTGTGGGTATAGTAGGTATACTTGTCATTTAACCTCCTTTTCACGAGGATATATTGATTAACAATCTATCAGAAGTAAAATCAAAATCAAGAATTTCATTTTCTTCAACCTGAATATTTTCATTATTCGTAAATTCACTATCATTAATCTCATTAATTTTTGTATTCAAGTTTTCTTTTAGAGCAACAGAGATATCAATGCAGTGTACGCCCTTAATTTCGTTAACAGGAGCAAAAAAATCTTGATATTCAAAACTAATTCCCATATCACCATAATTATTATTTACAATTCTGGTGTAAATATCTCTAATTTTGGCGTCAACATTAAGATATAGATGATTTTTGACGTTTACTTTGTATTTGCTTTTGAGGTATACGTATTTTTTCTTACCAAGTGACACTTTGTATTCAATCCTTTGATTATTATTGTTAATTCCGTCGATAATAATGTCTCCTTCAAAAGTAGTACCAATTGGACATGTTAGATATAGTATATTCCAAATATTTGCTTTTAGATTTGTATCTTCTATTTGTGTTTTGTCTGAATTTAAAAATTCATCTTCTACAATAACATAAATACTAGCTGTACCAGCAGTACTTTTGATATTTGAGTGTGTAATACCATTAATAGATAGTAAAGAGTTCTTTATAGCCTCATAAGTAGTACTTTTGACACTTATATGCTTTTCTATCGCTTGCCAATATTCAGAATCAGGTTTTATAGATTCAAATAGTTTGTTAACTTCATCAATTAGTTCACATTCTTTGAATGCAAGTGATGTTGCAATAATGTTGTAAATAGATGCTGGGTCGTCATTAATCAATATTTTGTAATTATCTCTTAAGTATTGACGTTTAACATTGACAATTTGTTCAATATTCTTTTTCAAGACTCCAACATCAGAATCAAATAGGATGCTCATAATTTTACCTCCATATTTAGAGTGTCATTTGGAAAATAAAAGACAATGCTTATTGTGTTTGATTGTATCTTTACGTCAAGATTTACAATATCAATTTTGAGATCTTGTATAATATTGAATAGGTAAGTTTTGATTTGGTTCACAGAGTTCACCTTGATAAGCTTTACAACGTGCGAATAATCTAAACCCCATTGAGGATCATAGAAAAGACTACCTTTTGGAGTCTTTAAGAAGATGAATAGTCGTTGTTTTTGTTCTTCAATACTATCAACGAGCTGTAAATTCGAATTAAAAGCTAAGTTAAAATCATTGTCAATTCTGATATCCAATCTTTACATCCTTTATCCTTTTAACTAATAAAAGGAAGTATAATACTATTTTTGCTAAAAACTATTTAAGCAACATGTTTATTTTGTTTTGTATATTATTAACATATGTGTAAAAACTAGGTTCAACCGTAGCTTGTCCCGAAACTCTCAAATTGTGCAAACAATTAACTATTTCTTCTAAGACTTGTTTCAAACTTATGTTATTATTCTTAATCTCCATAAGGTTTTTTGTGTGAATAGAAAAATCATCAACTTTGATAGTGGCATTTTGCATATTAATCGGTCGTAATATATAGAAATAGTTTTTGTCAAAATAATTATCATCATTAATATCAAAAAGATTGATACTACTTTGCAAAAGAATAACCTCATCATTTTCTTGTAGATCAAAATGCATATTGGATATACATCGAGTTTTAATTTCTACATTTTTGTAAAGGGATAGTAATACAACACCTTCTTGAGTTTCAGAATTGAAAGATTTGATAATTCCTATTGTAGAGATGAAAATATTTTTGTAAATCCATAGTTTGATCTCTTCTTGTGTTAACGCAGAACCAGCCATTTGGCTGTTCATTCTGTAAATATCATAATTCAAATGCATTTACTTAGCTTCTCCTTTTATATTTAAAAAATTCGCATCATCATAGAGCTTGAGTATAAGAGAACACTCACCAATATTGCTTAATACAGCATCAGCTTGTGAAATAGTGCCCTTAATTTTTTTACCAGTACCATCAATGAAACTAACTTTATCGCCAACTTTCAGTTTATGTGTATACATAATCTTGGCATTCCAATATATGAACTTAATATTTCTATTTGAACCTATAGTGACTTCTTGTTGTGGTATAAATTCAAGAAGATAATCTTCAAGAGGTTCATAGTCTTTATCTGTGTCTTTTTTTGTTTCCTCTTCTTTTGTGTCTGTTGTAGGTGTTTCTGTTTTTGGATTTTTATCCTTTTGTATAGGCTTATTTTTTTCTGTTTCTTCTTTTTTCTCTGTTTCTGTTTGTATCGCTACATAATTTGTAAATATATAGTTACATTCAGTATGAGTAGTATCAAGAGATGCTTCTCTGATGAGTTGTGTATGGTCTTTAGGTTCAATATCTGTTCTAACACTTTGAACATACTTTTTAGTTATCTTTTCGATGAATTCAACAGGAGTGTTTGCACAAAAACTTTCATTTATTATGCGTTTTTTGTTTTCATAAGTCATATTGATAATATTTCTACTAGGAAAAGCTGATTTGATCGCATTTTCTACTGTCATGCCTTGAAATTGATTTGGGTTGAGTGCTCTATGAAAATAATTGCTTTTTGATGCTAAATGAATTTCCAATTGAACACTAAAATCACCACTAGGATAATCAGTACTCATAGGTGTACCCAAATACCCAGACATGATAAAGTCATAATCTTTGACTTCTGCAAATTTTTTATAGTATATAGTTACAATATTGCCAGATTGTAAATTATCGTTAAAATCTATAGGTAAATTCCAAATAGTTAGTTTTGCTTGTTTGGCACATATATAGTTATTGCTTGTATATACATCAGATATTTGAATGTCTATATGTATACCATCTGTAGTGCGAAGTACAATTTTGGGTTCGTTTGTATTTTTCTTCTTTTCTTCAGTTTCTTCAGTCTTAGTTTCTTCCTTTGGTTTTTCTTTAGGTGTGCTCTTTTCTTTAGCTTTTTCAGTTTGAGTTTCATTTTCTTTTTTAGGTATCTCGTAGATTTTAGGTTGATCGTAGAATTCTATCTTGAAGTCATATTTCAAAAGTCTAGGCTCCATTGATTCATCCTTTGTATTTTGTAAATGTTTTGAGAACTTCTAATGTTACACTAATTTCAACCTCATCAAGATATACTGTATCTTTGAGATCAAGAGAAGTAATAGCAACTATTTCTCTAAATCCAAAAGATGGGCTGTAAACACTAAATGGCACACTTTCTTTTACCCTGTTAGTTAAGTGTTGTTTTGCTAAATTGCTAGTATTTGGAAATATGGATTTTCCAAAAGGAACATTGAATGACCATTTGAGTAGTTCTGAATATCCACTAACTAATTTAGCATTATTTAGCGTTATGATCTCATCGTTGAAAGTAGGATTGTAACTTACATGTGTAGATTTACGAGTATAATAATCAATTATAGGACGTTTTGAACAAGTAGTACTATATTTCATATTGATTAGTTCACTTTTAGCTTGAATGAAAAATCCTTGTGGGACATATCCCTGGCCTTTAAAGTCCATTCGCGGGCATAGAATTAAGAAATTAGACGTCATGAACACACTAGACAATTGATTGAAAGTTTCTTTCAAAATGGTTGTTATTTGAGACGGCGTTAAGTTGATATAGTCTAACATTGATTTCATGCCTTTTGCATCTTGGTACTGATGTATAAAATCAGTTGTAAATTGTGTAATCATATTTGTACCTCCTAAGGTGTTTTCACACTTGCGTCTTTTTCTAATTTAGTCCCAGTATCAGTAGTTGGGAGTGGTGAATGGTCTTTATTTGTTTTAGGTTCTTCACTAAAAACCCATTTGTAAAACCAATCGGGTAGTATTTGTTTTAGTGCTATTTTTACCATTTTTGTAAACCATTCGTAAATATTACCGAAAAAACTTGTGAGACCTTTGATCATTGGATCAAGTATGTGAGTTTTGAAAGTAAAGTCTTGAAGCCATGTAGCTAGTTGTGATAATTTCTTTAAGAGGGGTTTTACTAGTTCAGATGTAGTTTTTGCGAAAGAATCTTCGGCTTCAATAAGATCATCTTTGAGTTTTTCTTCGGTACTTGCGTATTTAGGAAATTCAAGCGTATTCCAATCATCAATAATTTTTTTTAGTGTTTCTGTTCTAAAAGACAAAGCTTGGCTTAAAGATAGTAAGTCATATTCCATTTCTCCACGTTCATTGTACTTATGTGTCAATTTACTAAATGAACCCATGACATTATATAGAGACCCACCTTTTCCTTGTAAGAATTCTGATACTACAGCAATAGCTGAAGCATTATCATTGACAACCCCTGTGGATTTGAGTCTTGCAGCAAATGCTACTGCTTTATTGAGGTTCTCTTCATTGTTTTGTCCTAAACTTTCCAAATCTTTTCTCAAAATTCCAGCATAATTGAGGAACTCTTCTCTATCAATTTCCCGATTAAATCCCGGTATTGTTTGAAGAATATTGTTAAGTTGAGCCTTTTCTTGAGATTTGAATACTCTTGAAGTAATTACATTCATTTTTTTTACATTTGCGTTGTTGATAATAGATCTTTTAGCATAATTGAATGCATCACCAATACCACCTTGAAAAGTAGTCCCAAATACTTGTCCAAGAGCAGTTCCAACCGCAATTTTACCTATTTCTAGAACAGCGCGCCCAGTGCGACGTATAGTGCGACGTATAATTCCATTTTGCTTTTTTAGCGATTTGTACTCTAAATCCATTAATTCTTCTTGTGTCATGGACGATCTTTTTATTGCGGCTTCTTTCGCCTTTTTGAATCTCATGCCTTGGCTCATAAGTCTTTTAGTTTCTTCAAGTTTGAACTTTTCTATATTGTCTAGCCTTTTTTGCTCTTCTATTCGTAATTTTTCTTGTTTTTTTTCTTTTGTTAATCTTAATTTTTCTAGCCTTTTTTTTGCTGCTTCTATTTTTTTTTGTTTTTCTATTTTTAGTTTCTCTTGTCTTTTTTCTTCTGCTAATTTTAGTTTTTCATATTTGTTTTGTTTGGCAAGTTCAGCTTTTTTTTCTTTCAGATTGTGTTTCAATATTTTTTCAGTACTATCGAGTCTTGTTCTTTTGGGTTTTAGAACTTTTTCAAGGATAGATATATCTTTTTCTAAAGACTTTTTGGTTGAAGCATGATCAAGTACACCTTTGAACTTAATGGTAAATCCAGTATTATTCATAATATTCCTCTAGATAGAGACATTTCATATATCTTCATTTGAAGTTTCAAATCCGATATTTTGTTCACCTCCATCAAGTCTTTATAATTGAGTGTCTTTACTTCATCAAAGCTACAAATATCCATCATAACGGGGAAGTGATATTTGTCTTTTTTGGCGTTTTCAAGGAATTTGAAATATGAGTGTGTTATTTCTTCAAGAATATCACTTCTTTTGTTTATTTTCATAGGCGCACACCTTTAAAATTCTGTTTCTCGTGAATCGATATTTTGTATTACTTGTTCATAATTCCAACTATCGTTAATATAGTCAAATTTTACAAATCCACCATCAGCATTTAGATAATGACTTAAGTAAATGAGACTTGGTTTTTTGAAGTCTTCTTCTAAGGTAAATGTATCAAATTGAATTGAATACAATATTGCTACAAGATAATCCTTGTAGTAAGAAATATATTTTCTATTGTCGTCTAAAATGAAGTAAAATTTGTCTAAAAAGTCGGGTTTGATCATAATGTTTGTTATCGTTCTGAGATAATCAATATTATTGAGTTTGTCAATCCCATAATTTTGTGAAAAACCTAATATAGAATCCCATTGATACACAGGTAATACTTTTACATCGAATGTGTGTGTTTCTTTTTTAGTTAAAATATTCATTTTGTAAAGTTGAATCATATAGCCTCCTTGATTTTACTTATTTAGTTTTTTTTACTTTGCAATTAATCGCTCTAATTTCAAACGTAACTTTTTCTGCTTCAGCAGCATAGCTTCTTGATGGTTCTTCTGCAAAGAATGCATGATTAGATACAATGTGAATGTTTTCAAAATCATTGAATACAAGGCTTAGCAGTTTTTCGTGCGTACTTTCTTCTGCATTGTAAAATTGATTTTGAGACATATCTGTTAGTTGCTTATAATCGTAAGATCCAATAGTTACTTCAACATTGAATATGAAAGTAATAGTTTTAGGGTCTCTAAAACTAACTACCGGAGGTCCCATATCTTCAGTACTAGATACAGCTCTTGTTGTAGGTTCACTAGTAAGTTCTAATTTCCCACTTTGAATTTGCTTATCTTTGATTGAGAAAAATATTTTAGTTAAGCTGTAAACCTGATCCATTATTCAACCTCCTTCAAACTATTTTGGTAACTTTGTATATCTTGTGTTGTGATATTCAATACCACGCCCTTCATAGAATAGTTGTAAGTGATACTTAGTGATAAGAATAGTTTTAGTGCAGCACTTGACGATATTTGTATTTTGAGCTTAGAATAAGAAACAATTATACCTGCATCAACAAACTCTTTCAGTTTGCATGCAATTGCTGCACTATAAGCAGTATCTCTTTGTCCTGATAGTTGAAGCGCTGATAATTTACTATTTTGTCTATTGTTCAAGTTCCATATTCTGATAAGTTCCGCGATAAATTCATATTTGATATAGTCATAAGTAAAAATTTCGTCTATAGGGCTAGAATCAAGACAAATCCCCTCTTTGAATGCTGGAAAACCATCAAGTCCACTTTCATTAAGATGTGAGTAGAAATTGATATTAGCTTGTCTAAGCTTAGTAATTTCTTCACTATTAGTAATAGGATTGATACCACTAAATGTAAGTCCATAAGGGTTTACAGCATGAAACATACTTGCTTCATGTAAATATTTAGATACAAATCTCAAATGTAATTGTTGAGTTCCTTTAGAATGAATAACGATAATTTTAGATTTGGAGTTTGAACCATTTTTGAACAATTCTTTCACTTCAGATTCTTTAGTTGCAAAAACAAAGAAGTGAGCGGGGTCTTTGAAATTGACATAATCATCTTTGTAGATAGTGAGACCATCACCACCATCATTATTACTTGCGTAAGTGTTGATAAATACAATGAAAGAATTCCTACTTCTTTTGAATAGCTCTTTGATCCCTTTTGCTTCTGCTGTATCTTTATATATAGCCAGTGTTACAGCTCTTAATCCTTTATCATCTTCTGCAAAAAATGATTGAATCGCTTGTTTCAAATACTCTTTTTCTGCATTAAATTCATCATCACCATTATTACCTTCTTTTTCAAGTGCACCAATTGCTTTTTCATAATCATTTATATTTAGATATAGTATTTTATTTTTTGGAGATACAGTATTAAGTTTGATTTTGGCACATTTGTAGACAAGTAGTGGTGTATAATAACTTACTTGATTTAGATCCAATCTAGAATGCGTCAAATTAACGCTAATTGTATCAGATGGCATTATTTTGCTCCTTAACTTTTTCTTCTTTGATTTGTATATTTGCTACAAATCCTTGGCTTAAACAATACGTGGATTTGCTATTATTGCTATTCACGTCAAGTAGACCATTGTTTTGCATATTTGTTGTATGGCGAATGTGAAATTTCACATTTTTTTGGTAGTCACAATTATCTTCAGGTGTAAAAGTGAAACTTTGAGTCGAAGAATCATGTAAAAAATCACTAAATAATGCATAAAGTAACATAAGTCTTTCATGTGGATTTTTATCTGAATTGCTCGTTAGTGCCATAAAATATAGTTGAAAATGAATAGCAAATTCGTTCACATTATCGTAAAACACACCTGTTCTTGAATTATGCTCAAATAGACCATCAATATCACTAAACTGCACAGCAATTATATTTGAATTATCCACTGTATATTTAGACATATATGGATGGTTATATGTATTTAGAATATCAACAGAAAGATTATAAATACTTGCAAATTTAGTGAAGTCTTTTAGAGTGGATATTATGCATTTTTCAATGGTAGTGATATCCAGAATCATTTATTGATCCTATATTCGATTGAATTAAGCATAAGACCTGTATCAACAAGTGGTGTTTGTGGAGTTTTACTTCCTTTTTTGCTTTTTAGCGCAATTGTTTTTGGAGATAATTTAGGCATAATTTTAGATGCTAAGACATGATTTTTATAGTAATTGATGAATGCAGTTCCAAGGGCATTCATGCCATTCTCTATACTTTCTTGAAATTTACTTCTCATGTAGTCGGTATCAATATATTGTTGAAATTCTTGTGAATTAGCTATTTTAGTCAAATGTTTACGTATTGGAAGTTTACGACTTCCCTTTTCGTGCATACGTGCTATATTGGCTCGTGTTGCAAACCAACCAATTTCAAGCTCAATCTCAAATTGATCATGCATATCTCCCAACTCCCTTCAATGTCAAAGTTAGATAACCAACAGAACCATCAATTGATATTATTTCGAAGTGAAAATTATCTAAATCACCTTCAGAAATTCTATCTGAGATCTCAAAGTCAAGTTGTGCACTTGTGTAAAGGGTGTAAAGACATGTCATATCACCAAGATTTGATTCATTGATACTTACAATAGAATCGGGATTAATGCTAAATAGTACACCTGTAAATTCTTGAAAGTTGTCTTTGTCAATTATTGCGTCAATACTTGCAGTATCTTCATTATATTCATATCTTTTTTTGTAAAGCCTCAAAGGTTTTTTGTCTTCAAAATAGGATATAACAGATTCTGCCATTTGAGCAAATTTAGTTCTAACGGGATTTACCTGCATTAACGAGCAACTCCTATGCAATATTTTTTAGTTGTTGATTCTTCAACAAGTGCTAAATTAGCTAATAATGAATCAAAAGACGAACAGAACCCTTCACTAACTTTGATCCCAGCACCAAAAGATTCAGAACCATCAGATTGTGATTGGACCTGTTCATATTCGATCTCAAGTTCATTAAGTTTATGCCTCTTCACTACTTGACTATTGCCACTAAAATCATCGATAGTTCCGCTTTTCTTTAGTCTGCAGCCAGTATAGTAATACATCAACAATTTAATATGTGAAGCCGTGAGCATCTCTACGTCAATACCCCTAACTTCAAGAAGCATATTGACTAATTTTGCATACTGCATAAAAGTAGAAAAACTCACAGTCTCTTCATTAGTGTCTAATAATTCTATTATTTCCGTGTAAAGTTGGCGTATTTCATTTTGAAGTTCTTGTGTTTCTTCTTGACTTTCATGCTGTGACATAAATGCTCCTTAACTTTGCTTAATTTCTACTTGAAGAATAGTCTTCTGTGTAGCTAAAAGCCCACCAAGAACAAAATCAATATAAGAATGAGCTATATCACCTGAATTGGTGTCAATTTGTTCATTTGGTGTTGGCAACATGAATTTACTTGGTTTGAACTTAAGTAGCTTTGGATTCATAGGATAAATAATAATTTGATTTTTTAGCAAATTAGATGTTTTTATAGTTACTTCATTTCTGCCATTTACAGCTTTAATAGTTTTTATCAAAAAATCTTCCCATGCAAATTCAGGAGATGATTGGGGTACATTTGATATTCCATAAGGTTCAACAAATTTTATGCTGGTTAGAGGATCAACTAATACCATGAATGGACAATCAAAATAATCACCAAGTTCTAATTTTGAAAGACCAGATTTGATAGATTCGAATATTTTCTCCATTTTGTCTTTGTTCGCAGCTTGAACTTCTTCTTTGATTTGATATGGCATATTAAGCAGTCCATACATATTAGGTAAGAGAACTTTTGAATTTTTACCATCTTTTTGCACTGATACAGTTCCCGTTAACACAAAATTGGTGATCAGTTTCATAATTTCATCGCATGCTAGTTTATATGCAGTGCCAAAAGGCAGGTAGTTATTGTTAACATCTCCAACATACTCAGAATTTGTATAATCAGAAACAACAGAATCTTTCAGATGTGCAAATTTGTATTGCAAACGCAAATAATTAAGTTTTACGAATTCTGATCTAAATCCTATTGTTGAGACAGTATTGTAATTATTTATAACATTTGTTGGATTATCGTTCAGAAATGCATCCCATTCTACTGTTTTGAAAAATCCCATCTTATAAGGAACTTCTTCAATTTGTTCTGAAGTAAACCAATCGTAAAATTGTGGTAATTCTACTTCCTCTGTTGCTTGAATAATTTCTTGTTCATAATAATCTTCTTCATATAATTCCATTTTCAAACCTCCTTGATTGAATTATTGGACACTATTGCCAACAAATTTTACATGAACTAGATACGTATTATTTGGTAAAGATACCGTATCTTCTAAAGCAATTGCATTGTAAATGGTATTTGAACCACTAGATTTTTCTGCCTCTCCTTTATCGTTAAATTTAATTTTGTCGCCTCTTTTGATTGTGGCGTCTTTTGCAAAAAGCCAAGCTTGATAACCACCAGAAGTAATAGGAACAACTTGAGCTGTTTCTGTATAATCATCAATATCGATACATATGCCATACAAATCACTACCACCACCTGGTTGAACACAAGATTCATAGTGAACCTCATTAGCCTTAATTTGATTTGTCGTGATTTTGACGCCACATTTGTAGGGATAATTCTTACTAGGCCAGTTTTCTATTTTTGTATTACTACTAGAAGAAGTAAACCCACCATCGCCAACACTTGGTCCTTTGTTTCTAAAATCAAAAGTATTACTTTTGAGTTCTACTTCTTTACTACCACCTTTGATAACAGCCGCCAGAGCTTTTCTTTTGTCCTCATAATCTTTGATGAGCTGTTTCATATCTGGCATACTCTAACCTCCTTTTTATTTTTTAGCTTTTTCTTTGTATGGCTTTGTTGCCAAATATAGTAACTTTGACAAAATGAATTATAAAATCACTACTTGAACTAAAAGACGAATCGCTTTGTTCAGCTGGAGTTCTAAAATCATGCTTGTAAGTATTGCTTAATGCAATAATGTTAATTGAAGTAGGTAAATTAGAACTGGCTTTTACCAATTCGCCTTCAGAATTGAAGTCTAAATGGTCGCCACATTGTATACTAGAATCTGCACATATAAAATAACCAGAAACATTATTAGTAATAGGAACAACTTGAGCTGTTTCTGTATACTCATCAACATCAACACATATGCCATATACGTTAGAATCATCGCTTGTCTCAACAAAAACAGACCCATCAGTATCAAAACTCAATTTCACAGCACGTTTGTATGGAAAACCTTTATAAGGATAATTTTCATATTTGTCCACGCTGCTTGAGATAGTTTGTGTCAAGATATAAGGAAAATCGGCACTGCCCTGAAAACCATTCTTTGCACAACTTCTTACAGCCAAATCTTCTGTTGTTGTTTTAGTATATTTTTTCAGTCTCAGATATGCCAATCTGTATTGTTTTTCTTTCTCTGTTCCAAAACGACTATCTAGATTTTGACTTACATCTTCTGCTCCTCTTCTTTTTCTACTTTTAGGAGTATGTGAACTACTATCTTGATTTACTTGAATTTCTGATTCAATCTCAAGATCAGCTTGTTCTTTTGTATCATCTACTTGAGAAGACAATTCTAAATCATTGACTTTACTACTCATTAGCTTTTAGCCCTATTACCAAATATAGAAACATGTATTATGTGAAGATTTTCGTTAAGTTTTACAGCCTTAGAAAGTGCAACTGCATTGATAAGTCTTGATGAGCTAGTATCTTTCTCTAGTTCCCCAAAACTGTTAAACTTCAATTTATCTCCAATAGCAATACTCGTAGCATTATCCTTTTTAGCAATTAACCAACCTTGAAAATTATTATTAATAGGGACAACTTGAGCTATTTCTGTATAATCATCAATGTCAACGCATATGCCATATAGATCACTACCACCACCTGGTACTACAACTGGTTCATATTTAGCATCGGAAAAATCCAATTTTACACCACGCTTATAGGGATATCCTTTAGATGGCATATTTTCAATGATATCCACACTACTTGTGGTAGTACCACCTGATGCTGCAAAATGCAGATTCTTATCTCTAAATTCAGTATTATTACTAAACAATCCAGGATCAACACTTGGATTCTTCATATAAGACTTTATTTCGTTAAGCTTATCTTCATATTCCTTTTTTAGTTTTGCAATATCTGCCATTTAGTCTCCTTTTTAAACTTTAGATCTTTTTTTTCTAACCTTTGAAGATCGCTTTACTAGCTCTTTGTATCTGTTTAAGATACCGCTTCTCAATTCATTGTTATTGGTTGACTTGAAGTGTGGGGAGGCAGTAGAAATCTTATCCTCAAATTTGATACCAGTTTTGCCAATACTTTTAGTTGTAACACTTTTGTTCTTTCTAGTCTTTTTCATCGAAGTTTTGGCAAGATTTAAAAGCATGTCCAATAATGTGCCTTTGATATGCTCAAGATTATCGATTTTAGCTATAGCCCTAATTTGATCCCTTGGAACATACTTTCTAACAAGTTCTCGCTTTTGCGCCAACATAATCTCATCTAAACTGTGTCCACGTGATAACAGCGCCTCTTTATTAAAATGACTACTCAAATATTTCTTTGACAAAGAATCAATTTCATTAAGTTTAATAGCTTCTCGTAAGATTTGATTCTTTGCTTTATTCTTTGCTTTGACTTCGGCTAATTCTTGCGCTACTCTTTGATTTATGCTCAAAGGTCTACTTGCTTTGTTTGATAATATCTGCTTGTCATTCTTAGCAAGTCCCTTTTTATATTTCATAAGCTTATTATATTCGTCCAAACTAATAGTTTTTGTAGGAACTTCGCTTTTTACATTATTAGCTTTGCTAATTACTTTGACATTTTTACTAACTACTTTCTTGTTTTCTTTAGTTTCTGTTTTCATTCGTTTTCAACCTCCTAAGAAAATTTCTCCAAAAAACAATTTGTCTTTCAAAAGCTCAACTGACTTTTCTGACAATTCTTCATAACCTATAGCACTCTTATATTTCTCAAAAAGTTCAAGTAATTTGATGTCATGTTCAATCTTGTCAGTTTCGCTCAAAAGAATCAGAGAATTGAATCTCATATCAAGACCAAAATACTGATTAAGCTTCTGATTTACCGCAATTTCAATTCGTTCTTGCACCCCCTTCAAAAAATCATAATAATTACTTCGGTCTCCTTTACCATCGTTGCCAAGACCTTTGGTTTGTTCGTTAAAACTTCTAGTTAATGGTTCTTTAGTATCTGCTCCTATTTTTGCTTTTACAAGTTCTAAAGTGTCTTTCAGGAAAGTAAGTTCATATTTCATGACTTCTAAATGTGCAGACTCACTTCCAGAATAGAATATCCCATCATTATTCAAGTTGGATTTTAGTCTCTCAAGTTCGTGGGACAAGTCATTATTTAGCGCATTCAAGATATTGGTACCCTTCTTTACGACCTCATCACCACTATTATCACCACTACCATCATCAGAATTTCGCCTAAACAACTTCTTAAACATGCCAGAACTATTATCTTTATTGCTCTTAGTAAGTAAATTAAATTGCAAAGATGTTTTACTTATTGCATCATTAATCTCTGCTAAAGACTCATCCTTGTAGAATAGAAAATTGTAGTTTCGAATCCTTCTATCTATCTCTTGGTAGATAGTCTCAAAAAGAGCTACATTTAGCAGAAAACTTTGCGTATAACATGGTGTATATGAACCCAAAATATAGTCATAATTCTCATATATGATCAAACGACTCTTATGGATCTTTACTTCTCTTCTAACTAAAACTCCCTCATCATCCTCTTCTTTGAATGAATATATGACATAAGGAGACTTAGAACCCCTATCTCTCACACAACCAAAATCTAAATACACAAATCCAATTGGTAATTCTGAATTAATTTCTAAGTCAAGATTATCATCTCCTGCTGTTTTAACCAAAATATAGCCAATACCATTGAATCTGTAACTTATGATACAATTCAATAGTGCTTCTTTGAGTTCTACTTTTAGATTATCTAACGTATCTTCAATACCACCTAAAGCAGTACTATAAATAACTTCTAAGTTGATCCCATTGTGCAGGACGTCTTCTGCAACATTATTTATATAATTCCTGAAAAATATTGAATGTTTGTATAATTCATAAGAATTGATTTTAGAGTTGTATTTCATTATTTCTCCAATACATCAACCCTATATAACCTTATTCAATATACAAAAAATAATTATAGATCAATTATTTATTTTTGCTAAAAAATAATAACAAAAATTATAAAAAATTGCAAAAAAATTTAAACTTATTTTTTAGATAGAAGAAATATTTACTTATTTAAATATCAGCGTTAATAAAATTCCTATAGTTAAAGTAATAATGGTCCCAAACATCCAAGCATGTAATTTTAATGTTCCTTTAACCTCTGATGCAAATTTATCTATCTTAGTATCAAGTTCCATTTTGTTCAATTCAATATCTTTTCTTACAATATCTATCTTATTATCAAGTTCTTTAATATCTGACTTTAATTCGTCCCTTACTTTGTCGATTTTATTATTTAAGTTATTTTCAACAGTATCTATTTTGTTATCAAGCTCTTTAATCTCAGCCTTTAAACCACGTTCTAACATCTCCAATTTTATGTCAAAGTTCTCTTTTAAATATTGAAGATCTTTAGTAGTAAGTTCATTTTTATAGTATCTATAAGATAAATCGTCCGCAATATCTCTCTTAATACCAGCTTTTACAAGCTCATTTAATACCATCTGCCTAGTAATTACAGGCTCCATTTGCATATACTCCATAAAGAATCTCCTTATATAATTATTATACAATAATTTATAAGCTAAATGAAAGTAAATTTAGTAAAATGCCTAATTCTATCACGATAATTTAAAGACAAAATTAAATATGCTGCTGATAATGCATCAAGAGCATCATCATGAACTTTACCATCTCCATTATATGAATAAATATCACGAAATACAGAACGACTACTATAATCTAATAAATGCATCTTGTTATAAGTAAATGGTGTTAATAAAGAAACAATTCTTGCGTGTTTATCTGTTTTTGGTTTTGTTGGTGCAATTCTAAAGTAATTTTCCATATTATTTCGAAGTCTAACATATTCACGTGTTAAAGCCCCAGCTCCTTTAATATCATCCCTATCTTCAATATAAAGAGTATTAACATTTAAATTCCCCATTATTACCTTTATTGTATTCATAACATATGGATCAACAGCTGGTTTTTGCTCTTGAAATATAAATGCATAATACTTATCCGACACTTTCTCTAAAACACAAAGAGAAGTATTATCCCCACCACTACTATATGCAGGATCTAAATAAGCTATAGGACTTTTAAATTCATAGTCTTCAATAATATTAATATTACGAAATATCGCATCATTATTTGCGACCCATTCTCCTAGTAGTACACTGGCTTTATATGTTGGAAAGTCTTTGTAAAGTTCTTCTTGGGTCTTTATAAATTCCTTTGAAATTTCCTCATTATCATATGTCGTAAAATTATATGTAGAATATACTGTATTCTTATCAATATAATCTGTTTTAAAATAATGCTCTGGATGATCAGGATTAGTATCAAAAACAATAAACTCTGGTTTTATTCTTAGTCTCTTAAGCGCTTCTTTTAATGTCTCTTTATGAAGAGTTGTTGCTTCATTAACATAAATAACAGCAGAATTCGATCCTCTAAATCTTTTAAAATCTCTGATTTTATCACCACCATATAAATTAACCCTTAAAGAATCGATTTCAAAATATGACCTATTTGAATATTTGGGAACAAAAGGTATTTTAAGCATATTAGCAAGATCTTCAAACTGTTCTATAACATTAATTTCTAATGCCTTCTGTGAATTACCTAATATAAAATTATTGGTACCTTTCCTGTAAAGATGTCTATTCTTAAGTAAAGTTTTTAAGAATAAATAACAAGCCAAAAATGTTTTACCACTTGCAATTCCACCTGATAAAATAACTTTGTTTTGATTATTCTTTTCAATAGCACTTAACACTTTACGTTGTTTTTTATTTAAGAACTTATTTTCAAAGCTTTTAAAATCAATAACTACCGGTTTTGGCTTCATAAAAGAAGCAATATCAATACCAAAATCACGCTTATATTCCCTTTGCAGAGACTTAAAAATACTACTACTGTATATATCCATTTACTTATCCTCCAAACCTAAATCTACCCTCATCTAAGTCTGCAATTTTGAGTTTCTTCATTGTTTCATAACATAACTTCATTGTTTTATCTTCTTTCTGACGTTTTAAATCTTTGAGTTTGATCTTCTTATCTTGAAGTTCTCTACTATTTCCTTTATTTTTAATCATTTTGATCTCTCTCTCCAATAGATTTATTTCTTCTATACAATCCTCAAGTTCTAATTCTAAATAATTATCAAATGCCTTCATAAACTTAAGTCCAAGTTGACTTTTAGTTATACTGAATTGACTTTTGAGCTCACGTGCTTTGGCATTGTTTTCGAGTACTCGACCTAAGACACTATCAAGAGTAGTTTTACAAATGGTTATTTTATTGTCACTATCAAACTCTTTTGGATTATCTTGACTAATCTCCCATTTTTGTCTCATCTTACATACATTAGCTCGTGAAACACAAAGCTCTTTCGCTATTTCAGCATCACTTAATCGATCTTCATTAAAATACATGGCATAATCTTCATATGCTCTTTTTACTTTATTCATATCTCTTCAACCTTATAATTTAACAAAAATTAATTTTAGTTTAACATAAACTCTATAACAAAATAACAATTTTACAAAATCAATAAATACTTCCAATAATCGCTATATATTTAAAATCAAAAATATCTATTAAAATGAGGAGATTTTATATGAAAATAACCAATTTTACCTTGATTTTATTACTACTAATGAGTAGTTGTGATCAAGAAAATAATACAAATAAAGGAATTAAGAGCAGAAATAAAAGAGACTTAGAACAACAAGTAGAAGCACAAAAAACACCTGAAGAAGCATTAAGAGAAAAGTTAAATGACAATCAGAAAAAAGGTCTAGATTTTTTAAAAGAAGCTTTGAATAGTGAAAATATGTTCACACAACTTGTACTCTTGAATGAATCCAATATAAAAGATGCTCTCGATCACATTCAATCAGAACTTGCAAAGTGCACAGGAGATGAAGCAGAGCAAAAAAAAGGAACATTCAAAACTGTAATAAATGGATATTTTAGCACAATGAATAATGAAACATTAAAAGGCATTAAAGAAAATGCAACAAGCACTTGCAATCAAAACGACTCATAAAACCATCAATCTACAAAATAAATTTCATAAATAGAATTTAAAATACAGATTTAAGAAAGAAAGTACCAAGATATTTTCATAAAAGTAAAAGGATAATTAAAAAGGTTTAAAAAAAGGTATAAGTAAACAAAATGTTAACTTGAAGTTAACAGGGAAAGATAAGTTAAAAAAAGAATAGAAATATCTCTCATTGCAAACAGATGAGTCTTTAAAATAAAATCTAGAAAGAATAGAGACTAAATTTTCAAGTATTTGTTAAAGTTACCACAAAGTTTACTAGATATTTTGTGCTGCACCCTTAAATATTAGCCCTTCTGATTAAAATACATGTCTTAAACATTAAATTTTGCATACAATGGAGAGACATATAATTTGACATGAATTAAGAGTATTTGCTAACATATTTATATATAAATTTACTTATTTTATAGCATTTAGTTAACATATAAATTACATGAGCGAATATGAAATATTAAAAGCAAAAATCAAAGAACTCGAGAAACAAAATTCAATATTACTTAAAGAAACAAGGCAATATAAGAAGGAATTATTACAAACCAAAAGCAATACTAAATCTAAATCAATACCAATAAGATTTTATTTAAATGATAAGACAATAAGATTAGTAAAGAAAAGTATAGACAAACTTAAACAGACAGATCCAATCTCAGGATGGTTTGTTCATATACTCTCAATTACAGGTTGTAGAGGAGTAGAGATTCAAAATATAAGACTTGATGACATAGTAAGAGAAGAAAACAATAATGGTGATGTATTTTATAGTTTACGTGTAAATGTAGCAAAAAAGCGAAGTAATATTTGCATTAGAGAAGTAGTAATAAGTAAATCTGAATTTGAAGCTATAGAGGAAATTCATAAACTTCATTTTAAAAATAAAGGACAAGATTCAAGACGTACTTACCTATTTCAAAAAAGTAAACATCGATTTAAAGATAATAGAATAAATATAAGTGAAATTTCAAAACAATTTAAAGAATTACTAACAAAATCAGGATTTAAACATCGTAAATCACTACATATATGTAGAAATATATTTATTGCTACACTTAAAAGTAAAGGGTACAACTCATTTGAAATTAAAGAATTAATGAAATATGCATCAACATCTGAAATAGATAATGTTTATGGTCTTTCAAAAGCAAGTAAATTAAAAGCATATCATGATATTAAAGACGGCTTTAAATAATATTGTATATTTCATGTATTGTTATATAATCTATAAAAACATAACATTAAATCAATATATTACTACAAACTAACAAAAAGAAGTTACAATTCTCTTTGTTAGAATTTTTTTTGGGGGAATAAAGGTTATACTTAGGTTGAAGATAATTCAACACGTAGATATTAGCTATTATACAATCAAATTTAACAAAAATCAAGATTTGACATAATAAAAAAATGTATGTTTCTTTTTGTTATTCATACAGAGGAGCATAAAAAATCAAAAACATACATCTTTTTTTATTTTAAAATTCAAAGGATATTTAATTATACAATCAAATTTAGCAAAAATCAAGATTTTCATAATAAATAAGCATAAAAAAAAGGCATATAGCCTTTTAACAATAATACCAATAATGGAGATAATAAAGTGGGGATTCATATTTTTCTAAATATACGCTTAGATTTTAGATGATACTCTTGTCCTCTATCTTTAAGAAAAAGAGGATCATATAAAACTTCTGTATTATTTGTTGCCATAAAATGAGATCCAATATTATTCTTTATCTTAACTTCACTTATCTCAAACTCATCTTTTAAACACTTATAATCTTTATCTTCAACACGAACATCTCGTTTAATGCCAAAGAAACTTAAGATGCTACATGGATTTAAAATATAACAATTAATCCTCATATAACCTAATCTAATAAATTGATAATAATTATTATTAATATCATTAAAGTCAAATTCGTTCTTTGTAAGTGATGCTATGTAATAATGCAAAGATAAAAAGTAACAACCCCAACGTCTAATCTCTAATAAAAATCTATTATCATTTTGTTGTAATTTCATATATCATTTAACCTCCTATATAATCCAAACCTCATTTATAAACTTCTAAAAAGGAATATCTTCATTAAATTCACAAGCAGGATCAGGAACATGCGGAGGAACAGGAACAGGAATATCAACTTTAGGATTATGATGCTTAGTACCTGTACCAAACAATCTCAATTGCTCTACAAAAATAATGCTTTTAATTTTATCAACTCCACTATGTTTATCCTTATAATATTCATGTCTCATAGATCCCTGAACAACGACTTGTTTACCTTGACTAAGAAAATGAATAAGAGTTTCTGCTCGTTTACCAAATAATACACAATTAAAAAATTGTGCATTATCTCTCCACTCACCTTCTCTTTTGACTTTAATATTATTAGCTATAGAAAAATTTAGTATAGCTAAATTTGTACTACTATAAGATAAAAGTGAATCTCTAACCAAGCGTCCTGATAATGTGATGTTATTAATGTCAGACATCAAAACCCCCATCATCATAAAGCCTACGTCTGGCTTCCATTCTTTGGAGATCACAATACAAGTTGCCTAAATATTCATTGTATTCTTTTATTGTATGATAGTCATAAACATATTTTTTAATAATATTTCTGAAACACTTACATATAAATTTTAACATATGGTATAAAATTATTAAAATAAAGATTATTACATGTATAATCATCTGCTCCACCTCCCATTAAATTGCATATGAGGTGGAAGATACAGGATTAGATATAGAGAACTTACGACGAGAACTAATATCATTAATATCATAATAATCATAATGATCCGTAATTAACTTAAATCTATCCTTAATAGCCCGTTTACCTGAATTTAACGCAAATACATTCTTTCCTAATCTATAAACAATATTATCTGTTAACGAAAACTCCATAGATAACTTACCAAATATATCTTTAAGAACATCCTTATCTTGTTTAGTAAGTGCATATAATTCTTTAGCATTCTCTTTCTCTTTTTTCTCTATTTCTGTTTGCTTAGATTGAATATCAACTAAATGTTTCTCTAAAAGTTCTTGCTCTTCAGCACCAATATTTAATTTAACAATATTGATAAAACTTATAAACTCATCTTTATAATTTAATTCTGACAAGTCTGAATAATATTCACTATCTTGAAGTAATAGTTTTATATGATTTGTTAAATCTTCTATGTCAATATTTGCAAGATCAATAGACTTGTCTCTTTTTATGATATTACACATGCGTCCAACTTCCATATCCAATGTCGCAATATAAATCATCACTTTTGCTATAAAGCCATTATTTCTCTCTATAACACAATTAATAGGCTCATCACCAATCAAAAAGAATAGGTTGCATTTTGATAAGCCAGTACATGCAAGTTGCACTTGTGCTTGAACATAATATTTAAAGAAATATTTACTATCTAAAAAATTACCTGTTTGATTATATTCTGTAATAGCTGATGTTAAATAATTACTATCACTACATTTAATCTCTAATAGTTCTGCTTCACCTTGATTGTTTACAAACCAACCATCTATTGTTGCTCCAACAAGATTATCTCCTAATCCTACTCGTTTGAAGTAATTATATTTGTCTATTCCATTAGCATATTTGTTTTTATGTAAAACTTGTATATTATCAGAATAAATACGTAGAAACTCATCAAATCCTAAATTTTCTAATGCTTTACCTTTTTTAATATGCAAATTATCTTTATATGGAACTTCTTTCCCAAAAGATTTAAGCACTCTACTTACAATTAATTCAGAAGCAGCTTCAGCACCAAGAAATATACTCCCAACTTCACTAGCACCAAATTTTGTTAATGTCCCACGTTGAATAGAAAAATCTACTTTACTATTAAACTTGAAATATTCATTCTTTTTAATACCAGGTAATTTACGTCCTATTTTGCTCATTTTACTTACATTAGTTTGTTTATTATTATCAGACTCTGGCGCTGGAACAAAAGATTCTAAACCTTTAATAACTTGTTGGGTGTATAAATCTTGTTGATTCACTTTTTTTACTCCATTATTAATGGATTTATTAATATTTGTCATATTCAATCTCCTTATAGTAATTTTATATTATAAAATAATAACAAAAACTATTTTGTTTTGCAATATTTTTAACAAAAAAATGAAGATTTATAGATAATAAATTGTACTAAATTTGAAACAAAAAATTTAAATCCCTGTTAACAACTATATTACTACAATAAAATTGTTAACAGGGATTTAAATCTCTGCCTTTTAAACTGCATGCATCAACATCAAAAAAATGTCGATTAAGATTTAAAATCTTTGATTGTAAAACTACAAGGATTATCTAGTGAATAGACTAGATACCCAACAATAACAAGTTATAACATATTCTAAATAAAATCAAGCTACTTATAGCAAAAAACATTAATACTATATATTTAAAATATTATCATCAAATTTTATACCTTATATATTACATCTCGTATACAATCTTTATACTTAACCTCTTAAACTTTCAAATTCTTTTAGAAAATCTTCAATTAAATCTTGTTTAGATTGAAATAATTTGTCCAATAAAAAACTAGTAAACTTAGCATTTTTCTTATAAAAATCATAACTTTCTTGTCTTTTAAGTTGAAATCTTAAGGGTTTGATGGGATTTTGTTTTGACTTTTTTATTGTTTTACCTTGTTTATCCCTCAATAAACTTAATATTTGTCTAAATCCGTTTTCTAATACAAACTGCTCTTCTAATAAACCCTCTTCTAAAGCTGCTGCAATTTTTAAATAATTATAAGCCTGAGTTTTTGCAACATCATAATTTTTTATAAAAGCATCAAAACTTTTATAACCATCTAATTTATAATACTCATTATCTTTTATTTCTTTTAGTATCTTCATACATTCTATTTTATTATAGATTCCTTCTCTAAGATTTATGTATAATTTCTTTTTTAATGTACTATAACGCACTGCTTCTACACTTTCTTCATTATTATTAGATTCACTAAGTAATGCATTACCTTTTGAATCAATATCTCTTTTGTGAATCTTTACACTTTTATCATTTTTCATTTTATCTCCTTAAATTATATTTATATTCGTTCAACCTGTTGAACTAATATTCAAATTAATTAATTTTTGCAAAAAAATTAATTAAGGAATTCTTATATTCTTTTATATAATCCTTCTCAAAATCAAAAATATTATTTTCTGCTATCCTTTTATTCAAGTCCTCTCGTTCTGATATAGTTCCCAAAAAATTATTTTTGGCGTGAATCATTTTTAATAATTTCTTATGTGTATTATTTTTCTTAAATCTAGTAATAACAAAAAAAATAGGAAGTTCTAAAGCTATTTTGTCCATAAAAAATTTTAAAAGATCAAAACTTTCAATTGTCCATTTTTCTGCTGTCATTGGTACTATTAAATAATTGCAACAAATTAAAGAACTAGTTAATGTAAAATCTAAACTCGGTGGAGTATCAATTACTATATAATCATATTGAACATCTAAATATTTAAGGTCATTCTTTAACTTAAATTCACTAAAAGCATGCTTATATCCAAATGCATTTATACTATGTAAAGTCAAGTAACTAGGTATTAAATCCAAATTATTTTCAACGTTTAAAATTGAACTGTTGATATTCAACTTATCTATTAAAACTTCATATATGTTATTGCTTCTTAAGTCCATATTTCTCTTCTCTATTTTTTCATAAAAATAACTAGTAGTCGAAGCTTGAGTATCCATATCTATTAACAATACTCGATATTTTTGAGCTAATAATGTTGCAAATATTATACTGGTCGTACTTTTCCCAACTCCACCCTTAATACTTGCAATCGTAATTATTTCTGGTTTTTTTCTAGCCATCTTGTTATAATTCCTCCACTCGGCAACTGTTTACCATAAAACTCATATATTTGTTTTTCTAATCTATTTATTATTTCAAATAATATCTTGCAGTACTTTGTATTTGATTTTGCTTTTCTAAAAAAATAATAAATTCCTTTTATATAGCAAAAAACACTACCTTTTTTAAATTTAAATTCTACATAAAACACCTTAGGAAAGGTATGTGTCTTAATAATCCCATTTTCTTTATATTTAGATATAACATTTTTTATTGGTTTTCTATAGCCATAATGCATACCTAAAAATTTGTCACCATCTTTAATAGAAAATAAATGAAATTTACATGTTTGATCTTTAAAAAGATCTCTCAAAATTAGAAAAAATTTATTACTATCGTTTTTATCAATCCCAAATGTATAAAAATCTCTAAAAATTTTTGTATGATATATCGTTCTATCTTTTAATCTCTCTATTTTTAAAAAAACGTCTTTTTTATTTCGATTTTTTTCAATTTCTAATTTTTTTTCTTTTAATCTTTTTAATGCATCTTCCATATTCTTTCCTTAAAAATTTGTTTTTTATTTAACAATCTTTGTAAGTACTATTTTCAATCTTTAAGTTCTTCAACCATTCTTGCGTTCTAATTATGCTATCTTCATATCTCTTTTTATTCGCATTTTCTTTTACTTTATCCAAATATCTCATTGTTTTCCATTTTGCTACATTTTTTATCATATAGTTCGTGTCGATTGTTCTCTTTCCTATTTCTTTTTTCTCTTCTTTTTTATTTTTTTTATTATTTATTTTTTTATTATTAGTTATATTATGACTGACATTTTTAGTTGCATTTTTATGTTTATGAATATTCAATCTTTTGTTTTTTAAGTAATATTTTTGTTGTGTTTCTTTTGTGAATTTATATGTTGCATTTGCATCATGTTCAACGATCGCTTGTTTATCGTCAAGAAAACGTTTTAAATTTCTGAGACTGTATTTATTTGCTGAATATCTTATATATGAGCCATTTCCTTCGCCCAATCTTAATAAAGTTTTTTTAATAATACCTTTATTACATAACAAGGCTAAATCTTTTCTAAGGGTTCTAAGTGTAATTATTTTAAGTTCATCTTTGGCTAGAAAACGATTTAGTGTATTTAGAATACTGGTTTGATTGTATTTGATTGAATTCTTTTGAAAGAATTTAACTATTGATACTATTTTATAATATCTGTTGTGATATTTCTTTGATGGTTTTGTATAGGGTAATGAATTTTCATTGCTATTCATTCGAGCCTCCTATGTAGCTTTCTTATTATTAATAATAACTTAATTATTAATAATAAGCAAACTTTTTATTAATGAAAGTTTTAAAGTTTTATTTAATATTTAGTAAATATATTACATATAACATAAAAAATTGACAAAAACTAGTATCTGTGATACCATATATAATATATTTTTTAAATAAATTGCAAGGGGTTTTCTTATGACAAAAGAAGAAACAACAAAAATTAATAATAAAAATACAACAAACAATCAAAGAAATATCACAACAGATATTATAAAATAGTATCAATAGTTAAATTCTTTCAAAAGAATTCAATCAAATAAAAGCAAACCAGTATTCTAAATACACTAAATCGTTTTCTAGCAAAAGATGAACT
>NC_011259.1 GCF_000019685.1 Borrelia duttonii Ly | reverse complement strand
AAACTATATCTATAGTTTGTGTTTAGTATAGATTTAGGCCTTTTTTTAGAACAAAGTTTACCCTAAAAAATACAAAGTTTACCCAAAAAAGTACAAAGTTACCCCAAAAAAATACAAAGTTTACTTCTTAATTTTTAAAAAAATACAAAGTTACCTAAAAAAGTACAAAGTTTACAATTTTTTAAAAACAGATCTATATTTATTTAAGATGATTAGTATAAAAAAATTTTTTAAAAAAATCAAACATCAAAAAAATGATAAAAATCATATTTAACAATAGTACAAATAATATAATTGAAATAAATTCTAAAGAAATTATTAATTTTTGTATAAATTACCTCTTAATATCAAATAGTACAGAACTTAAAGCAATAGGTATCTTGCTTTCTTCTGGTATTCTATTATCTCAATTCACCAAAAAAAATTTTACTATCACTAATTATACACATGATACTATTACTTACACATCATCATCCAATTTACAAATTAGAAATCATACTTTGGTCAACTCCACACTCATTATAAATGCTATTTATTTCCTAAAAAAACATAAGTTTATATTATTCATGTAAAACTTAATCGCATTCTCAAAAAATTATTTCTTGCAAATATAACTACTAAACATTTAGAATATATTTATTCTATTATTCTTCAATCTCTAAACAAAAAGGACAATTCTTACTTTTATGAATCCATCTTAAAACATCCAAAATACAAAAGTATCAAACTTGTAAGTAGGCCTACTTCACTAAATAAGTCTTGAAAACTTAATTTTTATTAATTCATTTCAAAATTTACGTATACATACTGCAAATAGTTTACACTTTTTTATAAACAAATATATTTATCTGCAATCATTAGTACAAAAATATTTTTTTTAAAATTAAACCTAAAAATGATTTATTTCACTACATAATAACATCTTAATGTTACATAGTACAAATATTACATTATCTGCATTCAATAACAAAATTTTACTATCACTAGACTTTTTTACATTTTTAATATATACCTATTGAATAAGGTATTAGATTTTTGTAAGTTTAAGTATGTTTTTTCCTATACTAAATTAACACTGTAAATGAGCACCATTAAATTTCTTCAAATGACTAAAGTGTTTTGTGTAGATTAGCTTCTATAATTTGTTATCTATACAATTTTATACAATAAACCGAATATTTTATTAGAACATATGTATCAATCAAATAACATGTAATTAACAAAAATAACACCTCCCTCACGATTTACAGAGAGAAGTGTTAACATTACATAATTTATTAATTTACTATTATTTATAGCTTTAGTTTGACTCGTAACATATTCAATTGCATTAGTTCCTGCTGTCTCAGAATATTTTATTCTATTAACCATGGAAGAAGATCTAGAAGGGAAAAGAAAGGGATGTGGATGAAAAAGAGTAAAAGAATTATTGATGGTGATGGGATGTAAAGCTGATGTAGTAATTCAAGCTGATTCATGGGCAATGGTAGATAAGATAAAGAATGCTAAGATCAAAGATGGTGCTCTTAATCAGAATGATAGTAATGATGCTGGGGAATTAGCTACTGGTACTCCTGGTAATTCTAATGGTTCTAAGGCAACTACCAATGCAGACTTAGCAGCAGCTGTTGCACTTAAGGCTATGACTAAGGCTGGTAAGTTTAGTTCTAACAATGCTGATAGTGAATATTGTTAAGGCATCAGCAGCAAGTACTGAGAAAAAGGTACTAGGAATACTGGATGTAATAATTCAAAAAGCAGTTAATCATGAACTTGATAAAATTAAAGAAGCTGTTATCTTAGCCTCCTATTTTTTTTATTTACTAATTATCTTCTAATGTTAGCAAGACACAAAAACCAAAACGAATACAACAATGAATGAATGACAACTTATACACAATAATAAACATTTCAAAGTAAAAAAGAGAGCTAAAAACAAGCCCTCTTAACTAACTAATTATTTTTCATAATTAATTCAAATTATATTATTTAAATAATTCTATCTATTATTTTCTACTGATTCTCATCGACAATTACTTACTATTGTACACTAGCTGTTGCTTCAATAGACTTATCTTCCTGTTTAACCGTAGCTAGTACTTCATTTATCTTTTTTAATCCACTATCAACACTATTTCTTATTGCTATTATAAGAGTATTTAATACTTTAGTTACAGCACTTGCTGCTACCCCTCTAGCAGCCTCAGCTTCAGTCTTTTTTGCAGCAGTATCCTTTACAATAAATTTACCATTTTTAGACATAGCTCTCAATGCTATCCCTGCTGCTATTACTGCATCTTTTTTGGATTCTGCCATAGTAAGTTTTTCATCATTTTCAGTAGTAGTACCCTTAGCTAAAGCCAAAGCAGCCGCATCCTTAGCATCTTTAACTTTCCCATCTTTATTAGCATCAGCATTAGCAATAGCAATAGCTTTTAATATGTCAGCACCAGTTACAGCCCCGATTGATGCACTTGCTGCCGCTACATGTTTATCTTCAGCTCCACCATTAGCATCAGAATTTTTAGCCCCAAATAGCATACCAATACCTTCTTTATCAGTAGCAAGAGGATCAGTATTATCTGCCTGTCCATTTCCTTCATTCAATACCAAATCAACTATCTCTTTAATTCCTTTAACAAGTGCACCTACACTTGTAGAATCAACGCTAGAACCAGAATCAGACTTTACAATCTCACCAATTGATACTCCATCAGTAGCCCCACTAGCAGCAATTTTTGCTCCATGACCTATCTTATCTAAAACTGCAACAAATTCATCAACTGCTGCCTTTACCTTTGTATAATGCCCATTCTTTTCTAAAATCTCTCCCAATTTCCCTTTCACGCCTTTCATAGTATTTTCAATCTTAGTAAAATATTCCCCAATCTCACTTTTCTTTGTATCCGCTTTTATTCCCAACGTCCCTGTAATCATATCCCCAAAACTCACAAAAACGTCCATAAATCCTTTCCCTAAATTTACCATCTCACTCAAAAATACTTTCTCTGGATCTCTACCTCCACTATTACATCCCATCATCACCATCATCATCACCATCATTATTACTACTCTTACTTTCCCCTCTTCTTTTTTCTCTCTATTCATCCTTTTCGCCTCCTTATTTTTTATTTTTTTCTAGCTTATCCTTAAAAGTAGAAAACAAATAAATAAGGCTTTATACAACATACACAATACCGCAAATAAAAAAAGAGAGCTTTATTGCTCTCATTAACTAAGTTTTTATTGAAAAAAATTAACTATATTCTCAATTTTATCCTAATGATCTTATTCTTTTATTCATTAATTTTGGCAACAGAACCTTCTCCTTGTTTAATCTCTCCTAACACCTTATTTATCTCTTTTAATCCTTCATCTACTCTATTCCTGATTGCTATCACCAATGTACTCAATACCTTATTCACTGCATTTGCTGCTGCTCCTTTTGCAGATGCAACTTCTGTTTTATTGTCACCAATATCCTTTACAATAAACTTACCATCCTTTGCCATCCCTCTCAATGCTATACCCGCTGCTATTACTGCATCTTTCTTTGATTCTACAGTAGTTAATTTATCTTCATTATCAGTATTAGTACCCTTTGATAAAGCCAAAGCAGCAGCATCCTTAGCTTCACTAACTTTCCCATCTTTATTAGCACTAGCATTAGCTCCAGCAATTGCTTTCAATATATCAGCACCACTTACTGCTCCTATTGATGCATTTGCCGCTGCTGTATGTTTATCTTCTGCTCCACTATCATCACTAGTTTTAGCACCAAATAATTTTCCTATTTTCTCTTTATCATCATTAAGAGGCTTAGTTTTATCTGCTTGTCCGTCTCCTTCTGTTACAACCAAATCAACTATTTCCTTTATTCCCTCAACCAAATTCTTTACACTATCTGCATTAGCAGTCCCAAAAACAGCAGCACCTGACTTTACAACTTCACCAATAACTGCACTATCAGTAGCCCCCAAAGCAGCTTTCCTTGCTCCTTCTTCGATCTTACTTATCTTCCCAATAAATCCCTCTACCTTCTCTTTCACTTTCTCATAACTTCCATGTTCTTCTAAAATTTTACTCAATTTACCTTTCACTATCTTCATTGTATTCTCAATCTTAGTAAAATATGCCCCAATATCGCTTTTCTTTGTTTCTGCCTTTATCCCCAATGTCCCTGTAATCATATCACCAAAACTTACAAACACTTCCATAAATCCTTTACCCAAATTTACCATCTCACTCAAAAACACTTTCTCTGGATCTCTACCCCCACTATTACATCCCATCATCACCATCATCATCACCATCATTATCATTATTACTCTTATTTTCCCCTCTACTTTTTTCTCTCTATTCATCCTTCTAGCCTTCTCTTCTCTCCTATCCTATTATTTCTCTCTCCTATTATCCTACCTATCTTCTTATTTCCTTATTTCTCTATAAGTTCTATCCCTTTTTGCTTTTTCTATTTTACTTTTGGAAATTACTTAGGTCCTTTTCAATCTATACCAACAGAAAAATCAAAAAAATGAATAAACAAAACAAACACAGAGTAAATTCTATCAAGAAAACATCTCTCTATATACCTCATAAAGAACAAGAAAAGAATTTCTTTATATCGATAATTATTGTTGTTGTTAATGAACCGCTACGTCTACCGCCATGTATAATAAGCAAAAATTGAAGATATATAGATTACAAATTGAAAATTTACTTGCCAAACAAACAAATGAAAAACCCTTAATAAGATACATCCTCAAAAAAAGAAGAAAAGAAAATTTCCAGCTTCAATAATTACAGGAATATTATCAGAAGATTAATATTCATTGATTCTTCAACATTTGTAAATCCTGAATCAATAGTATTTCTTATTGCCATCGTTAATATACCTAACGCCTTAATTACTGCACACTCATGTCTTAGTTACTTAACTAAGTTATAAAACAAAAAATAACGTCTTTAATTTTTATCTAATAGATAAAAAAACAGAAATACCCATACAAGACATTCCTGTTTATCAAATTTACAAAAATCTTCTTTTAAAACAAAAAAGAATCTAAATAATACACTATATCAACTAGAACTTACCTCACTACTAAAATTTTCTTTGAGGCAATCATCAACATCTTTTAAACATTTATCAACTGTCCTTCTTATAATAGATACTATCTCATTTACAGTCTTATTAACTGATCTATATAATACCGCATTTATTCCTTCTTTTGGTGCATGAGTAGCAAGAGTTGCTAATTTACCATTCTTAGCCATCGCTTTTAATGCTAAACCTGCTGATATTACTGACGCATTTGTATTAATATTAGAAAGATTGCCATGATTCTTATTAGCAATCGCCATGTCAAAAGCATTAGTTGCCGCGTTAATATCGCCAGCATCTTTGCTTGTACCATCCTTAGCTGCTTCAATTGCCAATAATATATCTGCACCACTAACTTCATTCAATGCCTTGTTGGCTCCGCTCAATGCTTTGGCATCAGTAACATTAGCAGTCTCCCCAAACAAATTTCCAACTTCCTTAGAATCCGTAATCACTCTATTGACATTTCCTTTTGGTTCAGTACCAACTCCCTTTGCTGCCTCACAAAGCATACTAATCCCTTCAACAAGACCCTTTACACTTATTTTATCCGCTTGCACCGCATCATTATTATCAGCAGTAGCACTAGCAATTTTATCAGCAGCACTAATAGTAGATTCCTTAATTTTATTTGCTCCATTAACTATTTTCTCTAAAGTATCAATTACTTTAGTCATGATACTATCAACCCTAGTTTTAATTAAATTATAGTTACTATCTTCCTTTATACTTTCTAATTTCCTTTTAGCCACTTGAACAGCTTCTCCAATCTTACCCAGTCGTTCCCCAACTTCTTCCTTAGTTGCATCTGAAGTAATACCAAACGTCCCTTTTAATAGCTCTCCAAAAGACACAAAAGCATCCAAAAACACTTGTCTTGAAGTTGCAATTAACTCACTTAAACTTCCTACTCCTCTCCCGTCTCCTCCTGCTGCTCCTTCTCCCTTTACTCCCCCCACTATTACATCCCATTATCACCATTAATCCTATCATTACTCCCGTATTTCTACTATCTCCTGTTTCCCTTTATTAACTCTTTTCGCCTCCTATTTTTATTATTTTTTTGCTTTTCCATTAAAGAGACACACAAAAAAGTCAATAAATAATGATTTATACGCATATTATTTATATAAAATACGCAATACCGTAAATAAAAAAAGAGAACCTCATGGCTCCCTTTAGTAATATTCTTATTTAATAATTTTCACTACAACTTACTCACTAACTTTAGCTTCAACACCTTCTCCTTGCTTAATCTCTCCCAACACCTCATTTATCTCTTTCAATCCCTTATCTACTGTATTCCTGATCGCTATCACCAATGTACTTAATACCTTATTTACTGCACTTGCTACTGCTCCATTTACTGCATTTGCTGATTTATCTTCATCCTTTTAGCCGCAAATTTACCTTCCTTTGCCATTCCTCTTAATGCTATCCCTGCTGCTATTATTGCATCTTTCTTTGCTGTATCCTCTTTAATCTCCTTTTTATCATCAACAGATGGAACAACAGCTATCTCTGCTGCATCTGTTGCTTTTTCAATTCCATTAGTACTATCAGCTTTAGGATCTCCCTTTGATTTTGCAATAGCTTTCAATATATCAGCTCCACTCACTGCTCCTATTGATGCACTTACTTTAGCAGCCTCTGCTTCTTGGGCCCTATCACCATCCTTCTTTCCAAATAATTTACCTATAGTCTTTTTTGTCTTCAGTAATTATATTATTACCAGCATTACCTTCTTTTTCTCCTAACACTATTTCAACAATCGCTTTTATCCCCCTAACAAGAGAAACAACAGAATCTTTGCTAGCAGCAACTGCATCTTCACCTTTCTTAGCATTTCCTATTATATCATCATTAGCACCTTTACTTGCTTCCTTTGCCCCTTCTTCAATCTTACTTATCTTCCCAATAAATCCCTCTACCTTCTCTTTCACTTTCTCATAACTTCCATGTTCTTCTAAAATTTTACTCAATTTACCTTTCACTATCTTCATTGTATTCTCAATCTTAGTAAAATATGCCCCAATCTCACTCCTCTTTGTATCTGCCTTTATTCCTAATGTCTCCGTAATCATATCGCCAAAACTCACAAATACATCTAAAAATCCTTTACCTAATTTACCATCTCACTCAAAAACACTTTCTCTGGATCTCTACCTCCACTATTACATCCCATTACTATCATCATCATCACCATCACTATCCCTTTTACTCTTCTTTTCATTCTATTCACACTCTCTCTCACTCTCTCTATTCCTCTCTTCCCTTTTATTTCTCCTTCTTTTACTTCTCTATTCATTTTCTTCGCCTCCTTATATTTATATTTATTATTAGCTTTTTCACAGCTTATCTTTAAAGAATTAGAGGCAAAAAATAAAATCAAACAAAAATTGATCTTATCACCATCTATTATCAACCTGAAAATACAAAATATTTATCATTGACTTTCTTATAATTTATAATATTTAATTTTTGTTAAAGATATTGGTATATTTTTTTTACATTCTAATTAAAAATATAGATAATATCATTAAATTTGTTCAAATGATTAATGATATCCCACAATAAAGTTTTTTTGATATATTGCTTTTGTTTGTACAATGTTATTCAACAAAAACTGAATATTTTCAATCAGAACAATTTTCATGAAACAATAAAATAAAAGATACCAAGAGATTAACTCCCAATATCTTTACTTTATAACTTTATTTACTTTCTTAAAGTTATTATTCCACTTGAATATCTTGATATTTATATAATTTAACTTCTTAAATAGTAGGTTTAACTACAAGCTCTGTCATTGCATCCGATACTATTTTATTAGAAGCCCTTAACAATTCATCAATTGCTTTGTTGAGTTCTCCTAATTCTTTCGCTCCTTTATTTCCATTAGGTTGACCAATTCTATCTATGGCTTTTTTTGCATTATCATCAGTAACACCATCTTTACCAAGGTAAGCATTCTCTTCTTTCAATTTATTTAAAAATGCTGTATTTGCAGTCGTTGTAGCAATAACTTTTGCTTTCAACTCCTCAGAAATTCCTTCCCTTTTCTCCAATTGTTCCAATTTAGTCTTAACATATAACACAACATTAAATGCTCCTGCAAGTATTGATGCATTTTTATCTGCCTGAACAGCAAGCTCAGCAGCAGAGTCCTTAATTTTCTTTCCAATGGCTTTAGACAACTCGTCAACCGACTTAACCAAAGTATAAACTTCTTTAACACTTTCCGAAAATTCCACCGCACTCTTTATCTTCTCCCCTACTACCTTTAAATCTATTACACTCCCATCTCCCTTCATTCCTTTCCCTTCCTCTCCTTCCTTTATTCCTCCCCCATTATTACATCCCATCATCATCACCATTATTATCACTACTCTTATTTTCCCCTCTACTTTTTTCTCTCTATTCATCCTTTTCGCCTCCTTATTTTTTATTTTTTTCTAGCTTATCTTTTAAGGATTAGAAGAAACAAAGATGTTTATATGAAAAACAATTCACCAAACTATATACAATCCTGCAAATAAAAAAAGAGAGCTTTTTTGCTCCCTTTACTAATCTTTATATCTAATAATTTTAACTATATTAAATATATACTAATTCACCTATTAATTAGCCTTAGCTTCAGTACCTTCTCCCTGCTTAATCTCTCCCAATACATTATTAATCTCTTTTAATCCTTCATCCACTCTATTCCTGATCGCTATTACCAATGTACTTAATACCTTATTTACCGCATTTGCTGCTGCTCCCTTAGCCCCTTCTGCTTCTGTTTTTTTATCACCATCATCCTTAACAATAAACTTACCATCTCTTGCCATTCCTCTCAATGCTATTCCTGCTGCTATAATAGCATCTTTCTTTACAGAATCACCAAGTTTTTCATCATTGTCATTATTAGTACCTTTAGCTAAAGCCAAAGCAGCAGCATCCTTAGCATCTTTAACCGCACCATTTGCCTTAACATCACCGGAATTAGCAATATCTTTTAATATATCAGAACCACTTACTGCTCCTATTGATGCACTTGCTGCAGCCACATGCTTTTCTTCAGCACCTTTACCAGCATCAGTCTTATCACCAAACAATTTCCCAATATTCTTCTTATCCTCCTCAACAGGACTAGTTTTATCTGCTTGACCATCACCTTTTCCTACAACTAAATCAACTATTTTTTTAATTCCCACAACTAAATTTTTAACACTTTCCGCATCAACACCATTCCCAGCAGCATCAGATTTTACAACTCCACCAATGACTGCACTATCATTAGCCCCCAAAGCAGCTTTCTTTGCTCCTTCTTCGATCTTACCTATCTTCCCAATAAATTCCTCTACCTTCTCTTTCACTTTCTCATATTTCCCATTCTCTTCCAAAATCTTACCTAACTTCTCTCTAACTTCCTTCATTGTCTCTGTTATCTTACTAAAATACCCACCTATCTCACTCTTCTTTGTGTCCGCTTTTATCCCCAATGTCCCTGTAATTAAAATGAGAAAAGTTGACTTTTTAATTTATGAGTTAACTTCAAAATGAGGAAAGTTGACCCTAAAATCTATAAAAGTTGCCTCCAAAATGTGAAAAGTTGACAATTTTCAAAAAATCAAACATCAAAAAATGATAAAAACGTATTTACCAATAGTACAAATAATATAATCAAAATAAATCCTAAAGAAATTATTAATTTTAACACAAATTATTCTTAATATTAAATAGTACAAATATTCTATTATCTACATTAAAAAAACAAAATTTTACTATTACTAGACTTTTCTACATTTTTAATATACGATTATTGTTTAGGATATTAATTTCGTTATAAGTTTTAATATGTTTTTATACCATGCTAAAATATTACAACTGGGCGTGTCATTAAATCTCCTAAAACAACTAAAATATCTCATATAATTTATAAAACTTACTTCTTACGATTCATTATATTTTTATACAAAATTTTATAACTATGCAAATCTATTCTATACAATTTTACACAATAAACCGAATATTTTTAATTAGAACGTATACATCGAGTAACAAAAATAACACCTCTCTGGATTACAGAGAAGTGTTAACAGTTACATAATTTATTAATTACTGTTTATTTGTAGTCTGAGAAGTATCAGATTGACTAGTCTCAGTTACACTACTCTCGGAGTATTTTATTCCCTTAACTGCTTCTTTTACTTTATCTAAATTGCTACTTACCGTTTTCTTAATTATTATATCCAATATCTCTAATACCTTATTTACTGCACTTACCGCTGCTGCTTTTACTGCTCCAACTTCATTAGCTTGAGGTTGAGTAAACTTACCATCCTTAGTCATAGCCTTAAGAGCTACTGCTGCCGCCAAGTCAGCATTGGTTTTTGCAGTACCATTATCATTTTGAGTATTACCACCACCAAGAGCAAGTGCTCCAGCTTCTGCATTAGCAATAGTAGCAGTACCAACAGTAGTAGCATTTTTAATCTTATCAATCACTGCCCATGCATCTGCCTTTGATACTTCTTCAGCAAGTTTAGGAGCAGCCCCCTGATCAACTTGAGCATTGTGAGCTAATAACTTAAGTCCATTAGCATTAGCCACTTCACCACCCGAGGTTCCCTTCTCAATTTTAATATCAAGTTTCTCTGCTACACCAATAATTGCCTTTACACCTTCAATTACTGTATTAACGCTATCCCTATTAGCTCCAACTGCACCACCAGCACTACTAGCATCACCAATATCAACATTGGCATTAGTTACACCAGAAAGTTTAGTTACAGCACCAATTAATTGCTCAAAAACATCATTTGCTCCTTTAATTACACTCTTAACAATTGCAATTGTACTACCATCAGCATTCTTTGTCCCCAAAATATCACCTGATAGCTCTTTTAATTTATTATTAGTATCTTCTAATCCTTTTTTTACCTTCTCAAAATGTTTTCCTACTTCACTTCTCTTATCCCCCGATTTAACTACACTAAATCCTAATACATCTCCAAAAGCACTGCCAAACCCAACAAAAATCTCCTGAAACCCCTCTCCTATCTTTACTAATGACTCTAAAAAACTATTCTTCTTTGCTAAGTCTACCTTCCCCCCTACTCCTCCTACTCCTCCACTATTACATCCCATCATCATCACCATCATCATCACCATCATTATTACTACTCTTACTTTCCCCTCTCCTTTTTTCTCTATATTCATCCTTTTCGCCTCCTTATTTTTTATTTTTTTCTAGCTTATCTTAGAAAACAAACAAAAAAGTCAATAAATGATGATTTATATGAAACACAATTCATCAAACTATATACAATACTGCAAATAAAAAAAGAGAGCTAAAATAAGCCCTCTTAACTAATTATTTACCTAATTAATCCCTATCCCTCCTGCTATTACTGCATCTTTCTTTGCTTGATCAAGAGTCTTAGTACCAGAGTCCTTTTTGGCAACTCCAATCTCTGCTGCATTAATCACAATATTAATATCTTTACTAATGCTAACATCTTCAGAATGTGATATAGCCTGCAAGATATCAGCTCCACTTATTGCTCCTATTGATGCACTTGCTGCTGCAGCTTGTTGTTCTGTGACATCATTCTGTGTAGCAAGCAAATTACCAACTGATTTTTGCTCTGTCTCTCCAGTTTTAGTAGCATTTGGATCTCCTTCTCCCTTCTTTAAAACCACCTCAACTATTTCTCTAATTCCTTTTACTAATTTATTAACACTTCCTGCTTCTCCAGGACTCGCATCTTCACCTTTCTTAGCATTCCCTATTACATCACCAATAGCACCCCCCCTGATGCTTACTTGGCTCCTACTTCAATCTTAACTACCTCCCCAATAAATTCCTCTACCTTCTCTTTCACCTTCTCATAATTCCCATTCTCTTCTAAAATTTTCCCTAATTTCTCTCTAACTCCTTTCATTGTCTCTGCTATCTTGCTAAAATACCCACCTGTCTCACTCTATTCTTTGTTTCCGCCTTTATCCCCAACGTCCCTGTAATCATATCCCCAAAACTCACAAATACATCTAAAAATCCTTTCCCCCAAATTTACCATATTATTCAAAAACACTTTCTCTGGATCTTTCACTTCTCCACTTACTCCTCCACTATTACATCTCATCACCACCACCATCAAGAAAAATAACCCTTTTACTCTTCTCTCTATTTTCCTCTCTATCGATTACTCTCTCTCCCCATTTTTAACATCTTTTATTATATACTTATTCTTTTTTTATTCTATCTTATCTTTAAAAAGACACCCAAAACAAATCGAATAAATAATTAATGAATAAAATAAATAAATACACAATAAATAAGAATAAATGAACCAAGATATTTTCAAAAAATACTGTAAAAAAATATTTTAGACTATCTTATTTATATTCCCAATAACCCTATTTAAATGACATTTACAGGTTTCACATTTTTTAAAAAATTAATTCTATAAAAACACCATTTAATATTTGAAATGGATAGCACCACATAGAAAAGGCATTATTACTTGCAACACTTTCTCCTCTACATATGTACATCCAAATGAATTTATATTACACAATACTTGCTAATAATGATTTAAATTTAATAGCAAGTATTGAACTTTAAATAAAGTAAATTAAGATTTCTGATCAATTACTTTTTTGTTACCCTTACCAATCTCCATTCTAACTGTCCGTCTAATAATTAAACCAAGTGTATCCAATACTTTGTTAACAGCCTCAGTTGCGGCTTCTTTAACTTTATTAGCATCGTTACTACTAGCATCCTTAGCATAAACAGCAAATTTGCCATCTTTACTCATTGCTTTTAATGCAACAGCAGCTGCAAAGTCTGCATTAGTCTCTGCCCCAACACCAATACCACCACTAGTCTTGCCAGTAATTAATTCTCCAGCCTTCTTATTACCACTCATATAACCTGTTTCTGTTGAAACCTTAGATTTTCTTATCTTATCAATAATAGCCCATGGATCTGCTTTAGACACTTCTTCAGCAAGTTTAATACCAGCTCCTGGTTTAGCACCAGCATGACCACCATTAAGAGCAGCAGGAGCAGCGGTTTGAGCAGAAGCAGCAACAAAATCACCAGCATTTCCTGATTCAACAGTTATACCTGACTTTTCAGCAAGCTCAACTATCTCTTTAATCCCATCAATGATAGATTGAACGCTTTCTTTATTAGACATGATAGAAGACCAAGTAGCACTATTGCTTACTTCTCCAATACCAATGTCATCACCACCAACAGCATTAGCTAATTTCTCTACAGCAGTAATTAATTTGCTAAGAACTTCTGATGAATCACCTAATTTACTTTTTTTAATAGCTTCTAATTGAGTTTTCACTTTTTCAAAGTGTTCTTTGATCTTATTTCTCTTATCAGTAGACTTAATATCTGCCTTAACAAGCAAATCTTCTAACATATCACCAACAACATTCCCAACAAACCAAAAAATATCCTGAAAACCTTGTCCTATCACTTTTCCTGTTTCCAATAATTCTGGAACTACAATTTTTCCTGTTTCAAATACTTCTGATAATATCAATTGACCTGCTTGTATTGCTCCTGGCAATATTACTTGACCTGCTTGTAATACTCCCGGTATTATCATCTCTCCTGCCTTCTGTCCTATTTCTAGTATATCTTGTCCTAATTCTAATGTTCCTGATACTACTTCTTCTCCCATATTTACTACTCTAGGACCTATCTCTTTCCCAACTTGTACCATTTCTTGCCCAATTGTTAATGCTGAATCTAATAAAGCATCCTTACTCTCATCTGATAATTTATCTAATCCAAGTATATTACTACCAGTATCCTTATGTTTATCTATCAATTTGCCTAAACCAAGAATACTGTTACTATCACACCCCATAAATAAATTAATTATTATTAACAAACCTAATGGTTTTTTCATTTAAACCTCCGTTCTTAATTTATATTTTTATAATATAAATTATATATATATCACATATTAAAAAAAAGAAAAAATATTAATATTAAAAAGTAGTTAAAATACAAAATAATACACAAACATCACAATACTGACCATAATATCACAATATCAATTTAAACTAGCAACAAACAATCGTATACTTTACTTCAGCACCTATTAAATTAAACTCTTAATTCTTTTAATCTCTCTTTTACTAATTTTAACAAGCATATTTTTAAAAATATGCCACAATAAATAATAATTTCATATATCTCCTATATTAGTTATAAATCATTAAACAATTATCTATTTCTAAAATTAAAATCATACTCTTACACTTTAATGTAAATATTAATAAATTGAATATCACAAATTTATTATATTAATCCATATATTTTCGTATAATAACAATTTAATTATTAAGAATCGCAATAGCAAATTTCAATTCACTTTTAGCATTGTCTATCTTAAAATCAAAGTTGTTGCTAACATTATATATCTCATTATAAAATTCAAGTTTCAAATTGAAATTATTTTTTCAGATTTTCTAAATAGTAAAAATCCTTCTCAAGGATATCATTTTCATAATGTCCATAATGCAAATTAATAACATTATCTCTATTAGCTTGGAAGTTACGAATACTACATCAAAATTTTGATACTAAAGATTACACATAATAAAATCGGTACAAATATAATACAACAAATGATAAGTTAAATAAAATCAAGCCTATCTACCTTATCACTAAATCATTCATATATTTCTTCTTACTCTAGACCTAATTAATCAAATAATCTATCTTATTTTAATTAAATGTTAAGAAATTAATAATATATAATTTTCAAATAGATTACAAAGGAAAATATTTTTCTCCTTAGTATGTATAAATTTATATATTCATATTTGATCTGATTTATTTTTGAGCTTAGCTAACATAAAAACAATTTCCTTGGCTATATTTACAATAGTAGTAGTAGTTATAAGTCCATCTTTATTTTGAGTAAAATGCTACTAGTTCTTGAAGAGTAGAATTTGTTGAGGTTTGTTTTATTTTTGTGTTTTTTATATATTTTTTTATATGAGTTTATAGTCGATCATTATTATATTCTTTATAAAACACACTTTATAATAGAAAATGACACATACAATGATTTTAGAAATATAATGAATAAACTTCAAAAATCTGCTCAATGTAATAAAAAGACACAAAAAACTACACATTCGCCATACTACTTCATCAATTAAAGGATAAATTAACAATAAATGTCTTTGTAAAATTATTAAAAAGATTCTCTAAACAAACAAGAAAGGTTAAAATATACAAAGACCTTTAACAACCAATTAATTTAAAAAGGAAGTATATAAATTTTATGAAAAACAATTACCAAATGGAGGAATTCATTATAACAATATGGCTAGAAAAAAACCAAAAGTAATAACTATTGCAAGTATTAAGGGTGGTGTTGGGAAAAGCACAAGTGCGTTACTTGTTGCTACCATTTTATCTCAAAAACATAAGGTACTCTTAATAGATATGGATACACAAGCATCAGTGACAAGTTATTTTTATGAGAAATTAGAAAATCAAAATTTGAATCTTGTCAGCAAAAATATTTATGAAGTATTGATTGATAAAATTAATATAAATTCAACTATCGTTAAAATAGATAACAATTTAAGCTTATTGCCAAGTTATTTAAATTTGCACTTTTTTCACAACGATAATATTGCTTTTAAGGAACTAAGATTCAAACAAAGTTTAAAATTATTATATGACATATATGATTACATAATCATTGATACAAGTCCTAGTTTAGACATTATTTTGACAAATGCATTAGTTGTAAGTGATTATATAATAGTACCAATGACTGCTGAACGTTGGGCATTTGAAAGTCTAGAAATACTGGAATTTTTTCTAAGAAAATTGAAATTTGATATACCAATCTTTGTTTTAGTAACTCGTTTTAAAAAAAATAATACCCGTAAAAACTTGCTAAGTATGATAAAAGAAAAATTCAATTTTCTAGGAGTTGTATCTGAAAGAGAAGATTTGAATAAAAGAATTGCACAGAATGATATGTTCGATCTTGATAAAGATTACATAAAAGAATATCAAACAGCTATTTATGAATTTTTCCGTAATACGGAAAAAACAAATAGGGAGAATTAATTATGAATATAAAAATAACAAAACGTGTTATTGAAGATGAAAATCATCCTTTAAATGATATAGCTAATGAGAATAAAATATTAGAATATTATAATTATTTGAAAGAGAGATTAGTATTTAATTTTCAAAAAGAAATATTAAATAAAATAGAAAGCATGAAAATTTTGAAAGAGATTAAAGATAATGAATATTATAAATTAGATGGATATAAAAATTTTGAAGAATTTACTCGACATTATAGAATAGCAAAGACTCAAGCTTATGAATATTTAAAGATAGCAAATGCTATACAAGAGGGTTTGGTTGAGGAAAAAGACATTATTGAAAATGGAATTCATGATATTATTCTTTCTTTAAGAAATAAAGCAGGGTTTAACACTAAGAAATCGAAACAGAATGTAATAAAACCTTTGAAATTTCAACTTAAAAGACAAGAAAGCTATGACTTTTATAAAAAAAATCCAAAATTTACTAGTTTTATATTGGACGAAATTTTTTTTAATAGAAAAAATTTGCTTGGAAAGCTTCAAACAAAATTTAAGAATTTAAAAAATAGTAATTAAGAATGCATGAAATTAATTTCATGCATAAAATATGGAATATTTACAGATATATTCTGTCAATAAAGATTGTCATAAAACAGCTATTGATTTTATCTTGAATTTGTTATGCACCGACAAACAACAGTAGTGCTTTATATTAAATCAAATTTAACCTTTAATATCCAAATATTAAAATTTTCATTTTGATATTTTTTAATAAAAAAATAAAATATGTATCAAAAACAAGAATCAAAGTGCAATTAAGTATTTTTAATACTCAGCAATTGAATAAAAATGAAAAAATTAAAATTAAATATAAATTTATTTTTTAATATCTTGAAATTAAAGATATTTTTTAATATTATTAAATATATATATTTAATGGAGGTAAATGTTATGCGTGGAAAAACACTTAACTAATATTTAAAATCAAGCATACCAAATGATGATAAAAAGTTTGGTATGCTTGATTTTAAATATTCAGAGGTTATAAAAATGATTTATATAAAAAATCCAACTTCATTCTTTAATAAATCCACTTTGGGCAATCTTGTTAATTTAGGGCAATTTCAAATTGAAGTAGATGATAATCTTTTTGAAAAACTACTAGACATTGTAATATTTGCACAGGAGAAAAAAACATACGAAGAATTAATATCGTTTGCTAGCGAAAACCATATTGATAATAAAATTATTAAGTTAGCTTTAGATAATAAAATATTAATTCCCTTTTATACACATACACATGCTCAAAATAACATTTACCTAAAAAATAAATATTTCTTAGATCTTTTATTAACAAATCCAGAAAATTTCAATTTAGAAAAAAAACATATTATTATTATTGGATGTGGCGGTATTGGCAATTTTATGACTTATTCTCTTTCTACTTTAGGATTAGGATTTATAACTTTTATAGACGAAGATAAAATAGAAGAATCTAATTTAAATAGACAATTTCTATTTGATTATGATTTTATAGGGGCTAATAAAGTAGATATAATTGAAAAAAAAATAAGATCAATAAACAAAACTATTAAAACCCAAAAATATAAACAAAAAGTTTCAACGAAATTACTAAAAAGTATTTTGTGTAATTCAAAAATTAAACCATCTTTAATAGTATTGTCAGCAGATGATGATTATTGTCTACCTTTAATTAATAAATTTTGTATTGAGCATTCTGTTCCATTTATAAATATTGGCTATCTTAATGATTTCTCAGTCATTGGTCCATTTTATATTCCTAATATTTCTTCTTGTTCTTATTGTACTGATATTGGAGTTGTAAAAATGTCATCATCTTCTATAATAGAAGACAAGATAACACTTGCAAATAAGGATTATCAAGCTCCTTCTTTTTTTACAAACAATGCAATTGCCTCAAGTATGGCTATTATTGATATAATATTTTATTTTGGCGGTGAATATAAAAACATTAATTCTTTAAATAAAAGAATCGGTATTAGTAACCATGATTTTTCATTACATTCAATTAATATTGAAAAAAATAAATTTTGCAAGTGTAATAAAAATTTATGATAGAAGATAAACATCAAAGATATTATTTTTATTCATTATTTTTATCAGAATTTGCAAGAACATTACCACATGCTGTTTTAACTATTATTTTAATAAACAAAGGTTTAAAATTAAGAGATATTGCTATAGTGCAAATGTTTTATATGTTAGCAATTATTTTTTTTGAACTTCCTTCAGGCATAATATCAGATATTTTTGACAGAAAAATTGTTTATTTATCGTCAATTTTCTTATCAATGTTTGCTTATTTTATTATCTTTAAAACATCATCATTTATAATGCTTTGTATTGCCTGGTTTATATATGGTGTCTCATCTGCAGTTAATACTGGTACAATTGATATTAGTTTTACTCATATATATCAAAATAATTCTAAAAAGTTAAAAGCATTCATATCATCTATGAAAATAATTTTAAGTACTGGAGCTATCGTAGGTGGATATTCAGGAAGTATATTGTTTTTATATATTGATAAAAAGATTTATATTATTTCACTATTTTTATATCTCGTATCATCTTTAATAACAATTTTTTTTATATCAAATGACAAAAATACGGATTATAACAAGGAAGATATAAGTTTATATCTTAAACACTTTAAAAAAAATATAATTATATTATTAAGGTCTAAAATATTCATAGAATTACTTATTTTAATCAGCTCTATTCAGTTTTTTTTTCAACCTTTTTATTTATACTGGCAAGCAATTTTTATTGATAAAAATGTTCCTATTAGCATATTTGGCATTATATATATATTATTGCGTTTCTCAAATATTGTAGGAGCATGGATTTTTAAAAAAATTAGACATTCAAGATATGATTCTTATGTTATTTTAAGTATCATATTTTTATTATCAATTTTAACAAAAATAATTTCATACACTTATATGTTTGTTACCATAATAACATTGCTTGTAATTTTAGTTTCTCTTTATTCTAATAATTTAGAATTTTTTTTAAGAAAAAATATAGATTCAAAAATTTTAGGCACCATAACTTCTATTAATAGCACAATATCTCGTTTATTTTCATTCTTAGTATTAATAGCATGTTCAGTTTTAGCTAGTTTGATCAGCATCATAAATACATTTATTTTATTAATACTTATTTTTTGCATTCTATCTATCATTGTGATACATAAATTTATGGATAATAAAAAAGAATACACAGAGTAAATTCTACTTAGTGTCGAATATTATTCTCCTATTTCCTTTTATGAACAATTAATATTCTAAGCCTTATAAAATTAAAAGATTGTTCAAATCCATTTTCTGGTACCATTGTTATATATAAATTTAATATTAATATTATTTTTACAATTTTTTCAAAACATAAATTCTGACACTTTTTTGTATGCTTTATAGCAATATTGTTACCTTTTAGTGTAAATTATTTATTATCCCCTTTTATAATATTTATAACATACATCTATGAATAATATTTGGACACTTTTCACAAAAACTATAAGTAAAGTTTTAATAATAATTTCAAAAAGCTGTTGTTAAAAAAAACTGAACCTGAAATTACGTTGCAATCAAAAGAAAAAGTTATTAAAACAAAGACAAAATAAAAATTTAAAAAATTAAGGTGATAAAAAGATTAAATCAGAGATTACTCATAGTTAATTTGCTTATGAGTTAATGTGAATTTTAGCAAGTTCATCTTTCTTATCCAACAAAAACCTAATGAATTATTGAAATTAATGTTAGGAAAGTTCCTAAATTAAGTGCGATAATAGTTCCAAACATTTAATTATTCAATATTTAACTTATCACTAAGTTCTGTTTTGTTAATTTTAAATTTATTACCAAGCTCAGTAAATTTATCACCTATCTTACTATTTCAGTTTTTGTCATCAGACTCTAAGCTTGTACTCATATTTTAAAAGCCAAAACTAAAACTACTTTTTAAGTAAGTTCTTAAACATAATAATTCAAGAAAAATTGTCAATAATATTTTGATTCATACCTTAGATTCAGCTATCACTAATAGTAATCTCAACAACTTCTTTTGGACGAAAATGAACAATTCCTGCTAAAATTAATGCACTAATATAATCACCCGTAGGTAATGAAAACTTGCTAAAATATATTTTGGACAAAATTGGAACAAACATGACTTTAGGATTAAGTTCATAAAGAACTGGATGTTTAAGTCCTTTAAATAAAGATGTTACTATATTAAAGTCTCTTTTAAGAGAATCTTTTATTGTTACATATTGAGGCTCACTGTAAAGCTCTAATAAGAGATGTGAAAACTGATAAGGTAAGAGCAATCGATAAGATCCATCAAATCCTTCAAGTCTTTCCTGATGTTCCTCAGATTGAAGTTTAGCTTCCACAACTTTTTGACGCAACTTAATCCCAGCAGTTAATGATGAAAACGATGTACTTGTTAATTTAGTTCTACCAGAAAGTGTTGCGACACCTTCCATATTAATAGATGTTTTTCCAAAAACAATTGAATAATAAACATTTTTCATAAGATTAAGTGCTAAATCATACTTAACATTATCGTCAATTAAAGTATCATTCATCAAAGCAGCCTTTGATATACGCATAGTTGTTTCAAATTTGTGCATTTTACATGTAACTTCTTCCTTTACCCTTACATAACCTTTATCACCCTTATAAGTCCAAATTTCCCTACTAGCCATATAATACTCATTTTTGAGTTCATTTTTATCTATTAACTTATAAGGTAATAAATCTTTAAATCCAATCTTTTTAAGATTCTTATTATCTAAATTAAAACTACCTTCATCATCAAGAAAGACACTTTGCCTCCCAAATGTACTCATTTGAAAACTCCTTAATTTTAAACCTCTTTGAGATTAACGCACAAATTAACATTAAAAATCATGATCTAATAAATCCAAAATTCATATTTAAACATTAATATAAAAGCTTTGCAAACCATAATATTTAACAATAAATATAAAATTTGCTTTAGAAATTGTACCATATTATTAATATAATTGCTAATCTATATAAATAAAATAGTATATAAAAATTATTTTGACCCTAAACTAGTCAAGAACAAAATTTTAATATATAATAAAAAATAAAAGTCTAATAGAATCTAAGATCTAATTAGACTAAAGTCCAAAGCTCGTTGATATTAAACGAAATCCAAACTTTGGATAAAAAAACAAAAGATATGTTAAGTATATCAAAAGATAATAATAAATTCAAACATAAAATACCAAAAGGTCAAATAAATGCAATATTAAAAAACCTTGTAAAATTAAATATTTATAAAGATCCCAATAATAGTCAAACAATACGAATGTCATATGTTAAATTGCAAATAATCAAAATGCTAAAACGCTATAACAGAATAATTAAAATTTATTGGGCAATAAATACTAAAAATACAAATTATAAACAATCAATGGGCGTTGAAGAATATTCAGCATGTGATATCCAAAAAATAGTACTTAAATTATTAGAAAATGATTCTGCAAAAAAAGTATGTAAACGCACACTAGAATTAGATATAAAGCTACTAAACAATCTAAATCTAATAAAATCTAAAATTATAAGATTTGGAAAAGGAAAAGGAAGTGTCTCTTATTATGTGCAAAATATGGAACTAATGCCTACACATAAAGACGCAATATTAGAATATCTAACACAAATGCTACAAGATAATTTGAAAGATAAAATCATAATTGGAAATTTCGATCTTAATGAACCTTTTGATAACGAACCCAAAAATATAAATTCAAAAACTACAAAATTTATTACAAAAAAAATAGAAGAAAAAAACAACGAACAACTTCATAAAAATCGTATGGGTATAATTTCGCATGTGCAAACACCGGACGTTATTAATAAAGCTAATATAAGCAATGTAAATAAAGAGAATTCTAAAAACTTTTTAGAGAAAAACTCTGCAAAAAGTCTTTCATGTGAAAAACCAAAAAGCGGTAAACAAAAAAGTGAAAAAGTGCAATTTAAACGAATTGGTGTAAAAACTAGACTGATCGATGTGCACAAAATAAGCAGAAACTATATGCAACAGGTAAAAGAGCTGAGCAACAACGATTCAACTTACATAAACGCCCTGCTAAATTTGGAGACTGCCATAAATGAGTATGGGAAAGAATATGACATCGAAGATATTTTGAAACACTTTATAAAACAATTTGGCAACAGATACAAGTACAAAGTGTGGATGATGATGAAAAGAAAAGATGGCGTAATAAACGATTATGATCTCATATGGGAGGGCCGATTCAAAGATTGGTACTCGCATAAGTATAAGAAAAATTATACGACGACAAAAGAAAAATATGGCGAAAAAATAAGATTAGCAAGCAAAAATTTTGAATTTAATGCGTCAAAAAATGTGAAAGACGAAGAAGAAGAAAAAAAAGAAAAAGAGAAAACAGAAAAAGAACGCAAACTGCAACTCAAACGACAACAAGAATATATAGAGAGGTTATTTAGACAAGAAGAACAAGAAAGAAAAGAGCGAATCAGAAGGAGAGAAGAAGAAAAGGCAAAGTTGAGAATGGAGGTTAAAGAAGAAATACGATCTTATGTAGGAAGTATTGAAAATGGCGATTCTAGTGATGATATTGCAAAGTTATACCCTTTATACGAAGAGAGTAGGGGAGATAATATTGCTGTACGCCCGCCGCGGCCACAAATTAACACTAATTTTGAAGGATTTAAGACAACCAAAGGACTTTCTCTTGCTAGTTTAGGAATTATGCTTCAAT
>NC_011257.1 GCF_000019685.1 Borrelia duttonii Ly | reverse complement strand
TTGCGGAAGGGCGCCAGTGTGCTGGCAAAGGCCTCATTTATTGTTTTTAACACACTATCAACAGTACTTCTTATTGCTATTACTAGAGTACTTAATGCCTTATTTACTGCACTCGATGCTGCATCTTTAACTATAGTCACAGCATCATTAGCAGCATCGTTACCAGCAAATTTACCACCCTTTGCCATAGCTCTTAAAGCTAAAGCTCCTGCTACAACCCCATCTTTAGCAGAAGTTACAGCAGCAACATTATTATAAGCAGAATTATTATTAGCTAAAGCAGTAGCTTTACCACTAGAAATAGCTTTTAATATATCAGCACCAGTTATGGCTCCTACGGCTTTTGCTGCATCTGTTGCCGCTTCTTTTGCATTAGCAGCAGCTGCACCAGCTTTATCATTACCAAATAAATTACCTGCATCATCACTATTATGAGCTCTTGAAGTAGAACCATCTTTAGCTTTTTTATCAGTACCAGCATCAGGATTTCCTTCTTTTAGGTCTAATACATCTATAATAGTCTTCATTCCCTTTATTAATTTATCAACCTCACCAACAGCACCTCCACCATCAGAAGTAACCATATTACCAAGTAACTCAGCACCTTCAGCAATATTTGAAACTTCTTTAGCGCCTTCTGTTATTTTATCTAATTTATCTGTAATAAATTTATCAACAACTGTTTTAATTTTTTCATATTTCCCATTCTTCTCTAAAATTTCTCTTAGCTTTACTTTAATAGCTTGCATACTCTTCTCAATATCACTAAAATACTTCCCTATATCACTTTTTTTAGTATCAGCTTTAATACCAATAACATCACTAACCATATCTCCAAAATTCACAAATACATCCAAAAATCCTTTCCCTAAATTTGCTATATCACTCAAAAACACTTTCTCTGGATCTTTTACTCCTCCACTATTACATCCCATCACTACCATCATCACCATCACCAATACTATTCCCTTTACTCTTTACATCCTTCCCTTCCTACTCTCCTCTTCCTTCCTCAATTCTTCCTTCCCTTTTATTCCTTTTATTCCTTCTACATTCATTTTCTTAGCCTCCTTGTTTTATTCTTTTTTTATAGCTTTTCTATTGAGGCAAAAAAATAAAACGAATACAACTATGAATGACAAATGACAATTCAAAAAAATATCTAAATAAAACTGATGATTTCTTTTATTATAAATTTAAAAATACAAAATCTCTAGAATTTACTTCTATACATTTTTAAATATAAAATCATCCATTGCAAGATTAACTACTGAAAGATTACAATACTTAATTATTAAATACTAGTTGTTAAAAAAAACTCCAAAAACAATAATACATATTAAAATATCTCACTTAAATAAGATTCTACGCTTGTTTTCATACAATAAATTTAATACTTGAAACTAGAATATCTAGCAACATAAGACTCACAAAAGGAAAATAACTCCCCCTTGACTAAAGAGAAGTGTTTTCCTTAAATAATTTTATTTAATCGTTCCATCTTTCGTGTTAGCAATATTATCATTATTGACCGCATTATTAGCAGCTAATTTAGCAGCATCACCTGCATCTTTAACAATAGCTTGTAATATGTTAGATCCAGTCACTGCACCAACTGCTTTTGCTGCATCAGCTGCGGCTTTTTTATCATCACCAGCAGCACTACCAGTAAGAAACAATTTTCCTGCACCATCAGCATTATTTGCAGCTCTTGCACTAAAATCCTCAGCCTTGTTACTATCTCCTGCCTCAGGATCTCCTTTCCCTTTAAGTACTATATCAACAATCCCTTTAATTAGTCTTAGCTTTAGCTTCAAAACCCTATCCTTGCTTAATCTCTCCTAATACCTTATTTATCTCTTTTAATCCTTCATCCACTCTATTCCTTATTGCTATTGTTAAAGTAGACAATACCTTGCTAACAGCATTAGATGATACACCCTTAGCTCCTTCTGCTTCTGTTTTATTAGCAGCATCATCTTTTACAATAAACTTACCATTCTTTGCCATTGCTCTTAATGCTATACCAGCTGACATTACTGCGTCTTTCTTTGCTGCTGCATCTAAATCAGTAGTTTCAGTGGAATCACCATTAGCCATTGCAAGTCCCGCTGCATCTTTTGCTGCACTTGCCTTCCCAACAGCCACATTACCACTAGACTTAGCTATAGCTTGAAGAATATCAACGCCACTCACTGCTCCTATAGATGCACTTGCCGCTGCTATATGTTTCTCTTCTGCTCCACTGCCAGTCTTATCACCAAATAGTTTACCTATTTTTTTCTTATCGTCATCAAGAGATTTAGTTACATCTTTTAGTCCATCACCCTCGTTTGGTTTTAACACTACATCTACTATAGTCTTTATTCCCTTAACTAAATTTATTACACTAGTTGCTTCTGCCCCTTTACTAGCATCAGCAGCTTTTTCTATATCTCCTAAATTACCACTAGCATCTTTAATACCACTAGCTGCTTCCTTTGCTCCTTCTGCTACTTTATCCAATATACCATTAATAAACTGCTCAACTACTTCTTTCACCTTTGAATAGTCACCATTCTCTGCCACTACAGCGTTTAATTTACTTTTTACTGAATTCATAGTCTTCTCAATATCACTAAAATACTTCCCTATCTCACTTTTTTTAGTCTCTGCCTTTATCCCCAACGTCCCTGTAATCATATCGCCAAAACTCACAAACACTTCCATAAATCCTTTCCCTAAATTTACCATCTCACTCAAAAATACTTTCTCTGGATCTCTACCTCCACTATTACATCCCATCATCACCATCATCATCACCATTAATATTACTACTTTTACTCTTACTTTCCCCTCTCCTTTTTTCTCTTTATTCATTCTTCTAGCCTCCTTATTTTTTATTTTTTTCTAGCTTATCTTTAAAAGATAGTACAATAATTTTATTTCTCAAGTTTTTACAAAAAAATTTTATTTATAATTAAACAATCTCACAAAACAAAAAAACAAATGAAAAATTCGCAACCTGTCAAAAAAAAAAAAAAAAAAAAAAAAAAAAAAAAAAAAAAAAAAAAAAAAAAAAAAAAAAAAAAAAAAAAAAAAAAAAAAAAAAAAAAAAAAAAAAAAAAAAAAAAAAAAAAAAAAAAAAAAAAAAAAAAAAAAAAAAAAAAAAAAAAAAAAAAAAAAAAAAAAAAAAAAAAAAAATCTAAAATCTTCTAAGAAAAAATACAATAAACAAAAATTTCAACCCGAAAATCAAACTTATGCAAAACAAATAAGATATATTATTCTCAATTTTAAACAAATGAACAGACCAAGATAAAAGCTAATCTAACTAAAACATTCCTCTACTAAAGGATTAATAAAAAACCACCTCAAATCTAAAAACAATTTAATATCTTTATTATAATTATAACATAATTCAAAAATAATTCAAGATCAATACTCTTGTTTTTTAAATTTATTAAAGTATAATGTTCAAAAGATATCAAATATCATAAACTATTTATAAAAAATTTAATTGTAAATACATGCTATACATATTGTTATAGTATAAAAGGAGGAAATTAAGTGTTATATTCTTTCAAAAATTTAAAACAAACAACAATGCTATTAATTTTTCTATTTTTAGCATGCTCATCTATAGACATTGAACATGACACAATAAATAAGAAAGTAAGAATATACCAATATTTAAATAAAAATTTAGAATTAAAAGGTGTAATAGACTATCAAAATAACACAACTCAAATATTTTTACACACCAAATTAAAAAATCACAGCATAATTAAACAAACCCCACTAATACTTCCAGACACAACAAAAATAGAAGGTAAAACAAGCTATGAATATGATAACAAATCTTCAAGTGGAAAATGGGTTAATGCATCCTCCTTCATATTAAATAAAACTATATTAGAAAAACTATTAAATGAAGACGAATATGTATATAACAAAGAAGACGTCAAAATTCAAGTGGGATTAGAAACACTTAAAATGAATAAAACTAAAATCAAAAATTTCTTAATAAAACTCAATATAACAGAAAAGCAATATATCAAAAACAAACACACTGAAAAACAAAATATAAAAAAATAAAAAGAGCTTTAAAGTTAACCTAAAAACACATAAAGTTAATTTTAAAGCTCTTTATTTATTTACGAACCAAGAAAGATTCTTACACATAAAGTTCATATTTGCATACAAACCATTCTTAATCAACAAAAAACATCAATAAATATCAGTCAATAAACAGAAATAATATCAACATTCTCTTAAATATAATTAAAATGACAAAGGCTACTTTACTGTAGCCAACCTATTATTCTAATCAAACAATAAGAGTGAGACTTCAAATCTCAATCTATAAAACAATTATAAACTATTTTATTTTTTTTTGTAAAGTCTTTTTTAAAAGTTTTTATATTATTAAACAATAAATAAACATAAAATATATTATAAAAGTCCAATATTAATTAAAATAATAGATAATTTTAACAAAATAAGATAAACTCACTATGTTTTTAAACTATTATATCTATCTTGCATCTTATAAAAAAAATCCTTTTCAATCTTGTATACTTCCTGAAGCAAGAAACTAGCAAATTTTATATTTGATCTATAAAAACTAAAACTCTCTTCATCATCCAATCTAAATCTTAAAGATTTTAAAGGTTTAGCACTACTTTTACAAAGGAGATGCCCATTTTCTAACAATTGAATAGCATAATCTACCCCTCTATTTAAAATTAAATCATAGTCAATTTTACCACTATCAATTCCCGCCACCAATTTAATATATCTATATATAGAGGTCTTTGCTATTTTATAACTTTTAATAAAAGACGCAAAACTTTTATACCCATCAAGAGCATAATATTTACTTTCATTAATTTCTTTAAAAATTCTAGCGGTTTCTATTTTATTATAAGATTCTTCTTTTATTAAAACCTTAAGTTTTTCTTTTAATTCTAAATATCTCTCTTCTCTTGTTTTATTAAACTCTTTAATTCCATCAAGTTCTAAATCAATCCTCCTAACTATCTCTATTCTTTTATTCTTACTCATCATACACCTCTTTAAACCAATAGTTCCAATTTGGAACTATTGGTTCCATTTGGAACTATTAGTTATGATAAATTTTCTTCAAAAAGGTATCTAATATCCCTTCATAAGCCTTATAATAATCTTCATTTGGATTAAAATTATTTCTATAAAAAACAGTTTTCCTAAGATTATCTCTCTTGGGAACACTCCCCAAAAAATTATCTTTATACTCACTTTCAATAAAATTTTTTAACTCCCTATCTATATTTTGTCTTTCAACCAAGTTAGTTACTAAATAAAACATCGGCAATTCATTTCTAAATATGTCTCTTAATCTATTAGTGATCAAATCTAAACTCTCAATCGCCCATTGATCAGTAGGCAAAGGAACAATAAGATAATCAGTAATTATTAAACTGTTATTAAGCAAACTTCCTAAAGTAGGAGCTGTATCCATAATAATAAAATCATATCGATACTTTATATAACTTAAAAATATCTTAAGTAAACTTTCTTTCAAAGATATATTTTCTTCATTAAATTGACTTAAACTTAAATGACTAGCTATAAAATCAATATTCGTATTAACATTAGTAACTGCATTCTCAATATCTAATTCTTTTTTCAACACTCTATATATATTTATTTTTTTGATATCTACATTTTGACCTTTTATAATATTAATGTAAAAACTAGTACTACTAGCTTGTGGATCTAAATCAATTAATAATACTTTATAATTTCTAGATGAAAGAATATTGCTAAAAAACAAAGCTGTAGTACTTTTTCCAACACCACCCTTAATTGAAGCTACAGTAATTATTTTTGGTTTTCTTTTATCCATTTCAATACACCTTTATCCTCAAAATATTCTTTTCCATAAAACCGATGCACTTCTTTCTCTAATTTCAATGTTCTACTCAACAAAGAATTATAAAAATTTTTTTCCTTATTCTTTGATTGCAACAATGTACACAAACTTCTTAAATAACAAAAAACACTCCCTTTTTTAAATCTAAATTCTATATAATATATCTTTATTATTTTAGATGTCTTTTTGACCTCATTCTCTTTGTAATGTACAATAAATGGTTTAGGTAGCCTAGCAAACCCGTAATAGATTCCTATAAATCTATCTCCTTGCCTCATATGAAACAAATGCAAACTCTCATACTTGGTGGGATCAAAAACATTCCTAAAACACAGCCAAAATTTACCCTTATTAGGTTTAGCTTCAAAATTGTTTATCATGCTAAAAATCTTCGTATGATACATTTTTTTATAATTTTTATCTTCTATTCTCTTAAAAAAATTATTGTTTGCCTTATTAAGTTCCAATCTTCTTGCCAGTAATTTTGCTTTCAATTCACATGTTGCCATATATTTTTCTTCCCATATATTCCTAATATTCCTAACTGGATATCAAATTTTTTGCCTTTATAATATCAGATACCAAATCACTTACTTTCACTATCTTATTTGGGTCGTCTATATAATTCATTTTTGGTGCCACAATTTTTCTTGGATTTTGATACATTTGTTGCGCTTTTGTTTTATTTTTGTCTTTAAAACTCCCTATCATAAAGTTAAAATCTGTTTTAACACCTCTTTTGGACATGAACCATATTTTATCCCTCTTTTTTTTAAGAACAGTTTTAAAAAAAACTACAACATCATTTTCTTTGTATTCCCTCAATGCTTCCATAAAATCTTTCAAATTCCACAATGTGTTTTTATAACTTAACTGAGTTTCCACAATATTTCTGATTTCATTTAGATCTTTTTCCGTTATGTTAAACTTTTGTAGGATGATCTTTTCTAAGCGTTCTGTCCCATTTTTTTTCTCTTTGAAATAAGAATTCTTATATTTATAGTATTTACCTTTTTTATAACTTAAAAGACATGAAAATATCTGATGTGAAATTTTGAATTGTTGCTTTTGTTCTTTTAATTTGTCTTTATTAATAGCTTTGTCTATAGCTTGCTCTGTATTTTTCTTTTTTTGTATAAAATAAGCTGTGCTTATTGCTTTATTAGCCATCTTTTCAAGATTTTTATTGATTATGTAATAAGTAAAACTTCCATTATTTTTTCCAAGAGGATTGAAATCGGTTTTTAGTAGTCCAATTTTTTCAATGCTTGTAATATCGCTTTGTATAGTTCTTCTTGTTACTGTTTTAAATCCGTTTTTTTCTAATATTGAATTTACCATAATTACAACATTTCTTAGAGAATATCTTTTTTTATTTGTAAAATAATTATGTTGCAGTTTTTTAATTACCCAAAACACCTTTAGTCTTCGATCTACTACTTTGTTAAATGGAATTTTGTTTATCTTTTTGCGTCTCATTTTAAACTCCTATCGTTTGATATTTATCTGCAAAATACTAATGATATTTTAATTAAATGTTTATGAAAAGTAAAGTCTTTAAATAACACGTTAACATTTTGTATTGTTTTGTTTATTATTATTATAGAATATGATTATCATCATCATTATAGAATTTCATAGTTCTAATTGATGAATTATTTGCTAGCCTATCTAGGCTATATTGTTAGGTGTGTGTTTTATTAAGATAAGATAGTATTTGGATTTGTCACGAGGGGTTTTTGGGTGTAGTCTATAAATTTTTTTTGTCTTTTATGTTTATTTTTTTTTCTTGTAATTTTGATGTTTCTTCGAAATTTTTTACTCCTTTAGAAGATGCAATCAGATTAGAAATATCGAGGTATGAGCCTTTAGGTAATAATAAGTTTAAAACCTATTTTCATTCTAAGAATTATTTTGAATCTGTTAAAGATATTAACGGCTATTCTTATTATTTTATATTAGATAAAACCACAAAAAACATTGTTATGGAAATAATATTATTTTCAAGGATAGCAGTTTTATTAGATTATAAATTTGGTTTTATTTTTAATTTTGGTTTTAATTTTGATTTTTTAAATGTTATTTCTCCCAATGTATTTGAGTTTCAAGTTAAAAAGTTGTTTAAGAAAAAAGTTTCTTTAGGTTTAGGTAATGATCTTGATATAAAAAATGATAGACAAATTTCTACTTATAATTTTAATTTACGATATGTAGAAGAGATTAATCGTGAATTTGAGAATAGAAATCATAAAGATGATCTTAATTCAAGCACGAGTGAACTTATGTATTTTGTAGGAAGTTCTGAATATTCTGTTTTAAGAGAAACTTATATTGTTCTTTATTATTATGTTTTTAAAGCTATTGAGAGATTTATGCAATAATAGAAGTTTTTAAGTAATTTTATTTATATATAATAAAAATTATTGTAGGTTGAATAGGTGTTCTTATTATCTTTTCTTGATATAATGTGTTTAGTATGTCTTTAAAAGTAAATATCAAAAAAGATCTTGAGTTGTTTAGAAAAAACTTAGAAGAAATATATGTTAAGTATTTGAAGCAGGAAATTTCATATTCTAAGTTAAAGATGGGTCTTGAAATGCTTGCTGAAAAGCATAAAAATATGCTTTTGAGAAAAGATAAATTTACTAACCTTTCAATGATATTAAATCTTTCTAAAACACGTAAAATAATAAAAGAATATATAAATCTTGCTGTGATTGAAGAAATTAGGCAAAAGAATAAACTTTTATTTTTTTGGATTCCTAAAGAAATAAAAGAACTTTCTAATATTGATATAAAAGATTTATGTAAGATTGAGGAATTGATGATTGCTCATAATATTCTTGGTCAGAAAGTTTATTTTGAATCTTTTCTTGGTTTGTTTAAAAGTCCTGAATGGTTAAATGATTATGCACATCATTATAAGATTTCAAAGATTAATAGTTACAGAAGAGAACAAATATCAGTCAAAATAAATTTGAAGACTTATATTAAAATCATAAACATTTTATTGACTCAAAAAAGAGATATTAGGTTGAAATTTTATGGAGTATTAATGGCTACAGGTCGACGTCCTGTTGAAATAATGAAGGTTTCTGAATTTTATGTTCAAGATAATGAACATATCTTAATGAAACATATTGCTAAAAAGAAAGAGCATAATTTAATTCATGAAATAGTTTTTCCTACTTTTGCTGATTCTAGATTGGTAATTGATTCAATATCAGAAATAAGGTATATGGAAAGGACAGAAAAGCTGTCAAAAGAGATTATATCTTCAAATCTTGCTTATAGTTATAATAGATTATTTCGTAAGATTTTTGAAAATATATTTGAACCCGAAGAGTCGATTTATTTTTGCAGAAGACTTTATAGTAGATTTTCTTATCTTGCATTTGCTCCAAAGAATATGGAGTTAAATTTGTGGATCACTACAGTCTTAGGGCATGAGCATGATGATATAATAACAGCTTTTCATTATAATCGTTATATCTTAGAAAATTTGGATGATAATGCTGATTTTGATTTATTAAAACTGCTTAACAAACGAATACATACCTATGTTAGGAGAAAGACTACATATTCTGTTGTTAATATGGAAAGATTAAATACATTGTTAGAGTCTTGTAACATTATAGATGATAATTATATTAAGACTTTGCGTGTAATTCAGGAATTTATGATAGAAAAAGGTTTGGCAGAATTAGAAATGCTTAGAGGTCTTAATGTTAAAATTCGTAGGCTTTTTAAGCAAAAATATGGTTATAATTATAATTATGCAAAATTAGGAGAATATTTATCTTTGATTTTTGGATATGATACTTGAAAGAAGTATATTTAGTATCAATTTTATTGAATTTATTTAAGTTTTTTTAAATATTTTGATTTATATTATTGTAATATATTTTAATTGTATGGATACAGGATTTCTTTATTTTTTTAAAAAGGCATTAAGTGTCGATGATAATAGAATGGTTTATATTTCTTATCTTTATGATAATTTGGTTTCAATTCAACCAATGCAGGATTGGTTGAAAATTGATTTTAGAGATTCTAAAAGGGGTAAAAAGTATTTTTTTCTTTTTCAAAGAAATAAGTTAAATGGAGAATTTATTTCGTGTAATTTTTTAAGAACAGAAACAAATCATGCTCTTGATATTAAATTTTCCGATGGCAATTTAAATATTTTTTGTAAGGATAGGAAGTCATTAGAATTTTTAAAATTTAGAGTTGAACATTTTTTTAAATCTAGTACTAAAAGCTTGAAGGTTGTAAGTAAAAGTAATAATAAACCAAAGGTTGGTAAAATGAAAGTAATTAAGGCAAATATTAGGAAAAATATTAATATCAATAATAAGAACAAAAATTTTTAAAATCGAAGGGGTACTTTGTATCTAAGATTTTTTTTTCTATTTTGTGAATTTTTGAATATCCATTGCCTTTTTTTAGTGCATTTTCGAATGAGTCGATTTGTTTGTTATTGATAAAAAAAGCTATTATTTCTACTCTTCCATCATCTAAATTTTTGACAAATCCTTTAATTCCTATTTTTTTTGCTATTTGTTCTGTGAAAAATCTAAATCCTATGCCTTGTACTTTTCCAGAAATGAAATACTGATATTTATGCATCATTGTATTCCTCCTTTCAAAAATGATAAGAGGAGTAGTTTTTAATAATATTTCTCTCCTCTTATTGTTAGTTTATATTTTTTGATTATTTAGTAATTTGAATTTTGTTTATTTCCATTCTTATATTATCAGAGACTCCTCCGAATACGATTTGAATATCATTTCCTTTTTTAAGCATACCGCTTGCTCCAATAGATTTGAAATAAATGTCAGACTTTACTAATTCTATTTGATTAACATTTATTCTTAATCTTGATGCACATGCATCAAGGTATGTTATATTTCCTTTTCCTCCAAGTCCTTCTAGTACTTTTCTCGCAATTTCTGAGATTTTTGTTTTGTGTGGGTTTGTTTTTATTATGTCTTCTTCTATATCTTCGCGACCAGGTGTTTTAAGATTGAATTTTGTAATTGCAAGTTTAAAAATGTAATAAAACCCTATGAAGTAAAATATTCCAATAGTAGGAATCATGATCCAAGTTGTTTTACTGTTGCCTTGTAATATGCCAAATAAGAACATGTCAATTAACCCACCAGAAAATGTTAATCCAACCCCAATATTGAAAATATGAGCTAATAAGTGAGCAAGTCCAAAGAGCGGGACATATATGAGATAATAGAGAGCAGGTGCTGCAAATAGAAAAGCAAATTCAAGGGGTTCTGTGATTCCTGTTAGCATTGATGTAAAGCCAGCTGATATTAATAGAGAAGCAGCATCTTTTTTATTCTCGGTTTTTGCTGTATGATACATTGCAAGAGCAGCTCCAGGTAATCCAAAAATCATTACTATAAATTCTCCACTAAAAAAACGGGTTCCTTTTGTGACTTCAAAATGTGTAGTATTAGGATCTGCTAATTGTTTGAAGAATATATTTTGTGCTCCTGATATCAATTCTCCATTAATTTCCATTGTTCCGCCTAGAGATGTTTGCCAGAAAGGCATGTAGAAGATATGATGAAGTCCAAAAGGTATCAAAGATCTTTTAATTGCTCCATATGCAAATGAGCCAAAATATCCCGATTTTTCTATGATATTGCCTAATGAGGTCATCATACCTTGAATGAATGGCCAAATACATGTTAAAATTATTCCTACTATAAACATTACAAGTGTGGTTATGATGGGAATAAATCTTGATCCTCCAAAAAATGCTAGAAATGTAGGTAGATGGATATTGTGCAATTTGTTATGAAGCATTGCTGCAATAAATCCTGCTATCATTCCTCCCATTACGCTCATTTGTAGGGAAAAAATTCCAAGTACATTTGTATATTCTTGACTTTTAGAAATTGCTTCTGCTTCGGTTGTTCCAATTGCTAAGAGTGCTTCTACATTTGTGGTTGCAGGAGTAATGCCTTGAATTGATAAAACTCCGTTAATGGTTTGATGCATAACTAAGAAACCTATGACACCAGCAAGTGCTGCTGTTCCTTTTTCAGCTTTTGCTAGTCCAATTGGAATTGCTATTGCAAACATCAAGGGTAAGTTTGCGAAAATAACTTCTCCTGTATATTTTATCAAAGACAATGTTGCATGCATTATAGTTTTTTCTCCAAATAGTGCTTCAATTCCATAGGTTTGAATCATTGTTTTGTTAGTAAGAGCACTGCCGATTCCTAGTAAAAGTCCGGCTATTGGTAGCAAAGCTATTGGTAACATGAAAGCTTTTCCTACTTTTTGTAATGTTGTAAATATAGATTTTGATAGTATTGACATAATATCCCCTCCCTTAAATTGTTATTAAATTTAATATAATTAAAAATGTTAATTATATTATTGATTAATATTAACAATATTTGGTAATCTTGTAAATAAATTTTAAAGATAAAATTCTTTTTCAAAGAATTAAAGAATTCTATATTGTGATACAATAATGTTGTTTATTTTCATTTTATGTCTTAGTTGTAATTTTTGATGAGCGTTCTTTTAATAGATTGAATTTCATATATTTCAATTTTAAATTTTATAATGTAAGTGTCTTTACATTTAATTATGTATGATCTTGTCAAGATTTTTTGGTCTTTTGGATTATTTTTGTTTCTTAAGTTGTTAAATATATCTTTATGTTTGTCATTATATAAATTATTTTATTATCTTTTTTCTGGTTTTTAAGGTACAAGTCTTTGCCATAGATAAATGTAATGGGTTAAATAGTGAAAATAGTTGCTCTTAAGAGAAATTGAAAAGTTTTAATATTTTATGCATGTTAATATTAGTTTTAATAAGCATAAATATCTATCTTATTAATTTTTCAGTCTGAAATCTTGTTTTATCAATAATATTAAAAATTGAATTAGTTTGATATTATAGTATTTTTTATGTGAGATGTATAGTAATACAATTCTATCTTATTTCTTGATTTTTATTTGAATAGTGTATATTAAAATAAGTTTGTATATTTGAGTAACTGTAAAATATCTTTTGCATAATTTAATTTTTTTATTTTCAATTCAATATGCAATTATAGAGTATGGTAAATATTAATTAATTTAATTAATATTTACCATATTATAAGATAATAAAAATAATTAATTAATTATTTTTATTATCTTATATATATGTAAGTATTGGTAAATTTCTCCATCTTTGGGAGTATAATCTGATGGTAGTTTTTTTGTGAGGTCTTTTATATGTGGGTTTGCTCCTTTTGTTATAAGAGATTTAATGAAAGTGATATCATATTCATTAATTATTGCATGATGAAGTGCTGTTTTATTTTCTTGATCGGTTAGATTTATATTGAAATCTTTTGACATTATATGATTTATTATATTCTTAGCTTTTGACTTTATTGCATAAATTAATACGGGATTTCCATCTGAAAATATTGTATTTAGAGAAAATGTATTTGGATTTTGTTTTAAGAATGTTTTAAAATCATTTAATTTGTCATTATTTATCAACATTTTTAGTTTGTTTTTTTCTTTAATATATTCCTTGTATTCATTTTTAATTTTGATGCTTTTTAAAAAGTTGTCCTGATTTTCTGTTAAATCTATATAATAAGGGATCGTATCGATGTTATTTTTATAATAATCAATATTTCTTTTGGTGTTGTGTGAGTCAATATAATAAACATTAATGAGTTCTTTAAAATAATGATTATCATCTTTAGTGATATCAAATTTAACCTTATGATTGTTATATACCTTAAATGGAGTCAAATTGTATGTTTGATCATAGAATAATAAATTTGTTATTTTGCCTTCTGAATTCCTAAGAATAGGAATGATATTTCCATCTTTGTCAACACTGATGTTTGATATTTGATTATTTGAACAAGGTAATTTATATTTGTTATACATTGGTAAAATTTCTCTTTCTAATTGAGAAATTTTACTTTTAATTTCTGTATTTGTTGCTTTAATGTATGCATCATAATTTTTTTTGATATCAGTTGGTGTTTTATTGATTTTTTGTGAGTATTTTTCAATACTAGCATTGAATATTGTATTTATTGGATTTAATTTTGACATTAATTCCATTTTGATTGGTTCTTTTAATGGTAAAATGTATTTTTTTAAAAATGTTTCATTGATTTTGTGTATTTCGAAAAAATCCTTTTTAAATTTTTGAAAATCTTCTAATAATTGTTTTTCTGAAAAATAATGAGATAAATTAGTAGCGATTATAAAAAAAATAAATAAGGTCGTATAATATAAAAAACTTAGTTTTTTCATTTTATTCTTGATTTTAATTCTTAAATTTGTATTAAAAATGGTAAATGATGTAATTCCTATAATAATATATCCAACATATATAGATATATTACTTAATGTGTGATAGCTCATTTAAGTTCCTTTAGATTGATTTTCATACATTATTATATCAAAACAAAGTTATTTTATTTACTTTGTTTTGATGAAAAAGTATAATCGAGTTGTTATATGCGTATTTTTTTAAATTTTTATATTTTCTTTATCTTTTTGTTTTTTTTAAGTTGTTATACAGTTTTGTTAGATGAATTTGACAGTAATGATGATTTCAATTTTTTGACTTTAAGAGAGTTGATGGCATATCCTGAACTAAGGATTTCGGGTATTGATCTTAAAAAATATGCAGTTTTAAATGATTTATACAATAATAACTTTGAATTTATCAAAGGAGATCAAGAGGGTTTTGTTTCTATTTCTGATTCTAGTTATAATAGTAACATTGAATATATTAAAAAGCTTTATTTGTATAATAAGAAGTTGTATAAAATTATTGTAGCGTATAGTATAGTGCAGGGTTCATCTTTTAAGTCAGAAATTTTGAAGTATTTTGATAGACATAATATTAAAGAGAAATTTCCTTTAAGAATAAATGTTCCTTTTTATAGGACAAATATAGGTAACAAGTCTTGGGTTGTTATTAAGAAAAATTTTTTGGATATGCTTATTCAAGATAAGAGATCTTTATTTGTTGCTAAACGTAAATTAGAAAATATGCTTGAGATTTTTTCCGTTCAATAATTGGTGATTGTTTACTCTAATTCTTCAAAAATTTTTTTTATGCTTGCTTTTCTTGTAATTTCTCTTTTTTCTAGGTCTATTGCTATTGATTTTTTTAATTGGTCTATGTTTTGTAGTAACAGATCCTTAGCTTTTGTTCTATCTATTTGTTTGGTTTTTAATTTTTTTTGTATTTTGTTTTCTTTTTCAATTTTATGGATTTCATTGAGCATACTTAATTTAAAGTGTATGATATTTTCAGATACTTGAAATTCTTTTGCCATTATTTTTTGTGGATATCTTATTGATTTATATTGTGGTACTTTTAGTTTTAGAGTGGTAGTTGGGATTAATAAATTTGTTGCAAATATGTTAGCTTCTATTGTCATGTTATTATCTTTAGTATTGATTATATCTGTTCTTTTTGATGGATTAAAAACTTGGTATTTATGCATTAAATAGTGACCAAGTTGCTGTGCTATTGCGAATCTTTTATTTGTTAAGTTCATTGTTTCATTTATATATATAGCTTTTTTATTTGGTTTAATATATCCAGAAAAATTTTTATATTTTTCTTCAAATGTAATTTCAAATACTTTAAGTCCTTCTCCTATTGCAATTTTGATGATAGGGACGGGGATAAGCAATACAGCATATTTTGAGATTATATAATCAGAATAAATATAAGGTGTTTTAATATATGAGCTAAAATTATTGGATTTCATTCAATATAAACATTCTCCTTTTCATATTGTATAATATAATTTAATTATGAGATATAGTTTTTTCTTATTTGTTTTGTTTTTTTTTTCATGTAAGACTTTAAGTGTACATGAGATTTTAGATAAAAAATTTGATAAAATAGAGAGGGCAAGTTATTTTCTTTATTTTTATCCAAACAGTCAAATTTATATCAAAAGAGATAAGTTAACTAATAATTTTTCTGTGTTCTTGAATATAGTGTTGAATTTGGACTTAAAGTCGGATTTTAATAGTGATTATTTGAAATTGATACAAGATGGTAACTATATTGGTAATGTTAGTATTTCTAAAGTTGTAAGTATTGGGAGATTTAGATTTTTATATGTTAATATTGATAGAGGCAATTCTGATTTAATCTTAAGGGCTCTTAATCCTCATAAAAGTTTATCTTTTGTTTTAGATGAGTATTCTTATCAAGTATGGACTCGTGAGACTCTTGAATATGATGCCAAGTTTATTGATGTTGATTTTGAAAGTAGTAGAAATACTCTGAAGTATGCTCTTGAGAATAATATTTTATAATAAATTATGTTGGTATATAAAATTTCCATAATAGGTTAATGATAAAGTTTATTAAATATTTTATTTTATTACATTTTGTTTTTTTAATGTTTTCTTGTGAGACTATTGATTTGAAGGATATTGATAAGGGTCTTGAAGGGTTAAGTAAAAATTCAAAATATATTAGATTAATATTTGGGAATAATAAAATTTCTTTAAGGCATTATTTTACCATTGCTGGAAAGTTTCATTTAAGATATAAAGAACCATTGTTTTTAAAGTGTGACAATGATATAGTAGCTTTGTTTTTATTTAGGAGATATAAAAGAATTGGTAGCGAGTATATTCAGACTTTTTTTAGTGTTGGTAAGGATGTGTCTCTAAAAGTGTATCTAGAGCTTATTAGAAGAAAAAAATTTTTTATTATAAATAGTGCTGGTCAAGTACTTAAGACTATTATTTTTTCTAATAATTCTAATAGTGAAGATGTGTTATTGCAAAATAATAAGATTATTTGAGATATTTGTATATAGTGATTTTTATCTTTTTTTTTATTTTTTGATTATAGTATTAATATAAGAGTATAATGATATTAATTTTAATTTTTGATACAACTAAGATGTTTGGGAGGAATTTATTTTGAGTGACAATAATGAAACATTAATATCTCAGATTAAAAATAATAGTATTGATTATAAAACAGAAATTATAGCTGGAATTACAACGTTTTTAAGTATGGCATATATAATAGTTGTTAATCCTTATATACTCTCTCATGCAGGTATGCCTATAGGAGCATTGGTAACAGCTACATGTTTAACGGCTGGATTTGCTACCATTTTTATGGGATTTTATACAAATACTCCTTTAGCATTGGCATCGGGGATGGGTATTAATGCGTTTTTTGCGTTTTCTGTTGTAAAAGGAATGAATATACCTTGGGAAATAGCTTTGGGAGCAGTTTTTATTGAGGGTATTATTTTTATTGTTTTGTCTCTGTCAGGAATGCGTGAAGAGATTGTAAATGCTATACCAGGGAATTTAAGGTGTGCGATTACTGTTGGTATAGGTTTATTTATTGCATTTATTGGTTTCGTTAATAGTGAGATCATTGTTAGGAATGAGTCTACGTTGGTTGGACTTGGTCATATTATGAATTTTAAGGTTTTACTTACATTGTTAGGTATTATTGCTATATTTGTTTTTGAACTGAAAATGATGAAAGGGAGTATCTTATTGTCAATTTGTATGACCACTTTAATAGCATGGTGTTATGCTCTTTTTGATAGAAATGCTGCTTTAAATATGGGTATTAGGTTGCCAGATGGTTTTTTAAGATATGAATCAATTGCACCTATATTTAATAAATTGAGTTTTGAATATGTGTTGGGTAAAAATTTTTGGAGTTTTAGTTTTATAGTATTTATTTTATTATTTAATGATTTATTTGATACTATTGGGACTTTGGTAGGAGTTGCGTCAAAGGGTAATTTGGTTGATAGTCGAGGTAAGATACGTAATGCTAATAAAATATTATTAGTTGATGCTGTTGCTACAACTTTTGGAGCTTTGTTAGGAGTATCTCCTGTGACTACCTACATTGAAAGTTCAACAGGCATTGCAGAGGGAGGTAAAACAGGATTTACGTCAGTTGTTACAGGTATTTTATTTATATTGTCGGTATTTTTTGCACCTTTATTTGTTGCTGTTCCTACTGGTGCTACATCAGCTGCTTTAATATATGTGGGATTTTTTATGTGCAAGGACATAAAAAATATTGATTTTGCAAATATTAGAGAAGCTATTCCAAGTTTTTTAATATTATTTTTAATTCCTCTAACTTATAGTATAGCTGTGGGTATAGGAGTAGGGATAATTTTTTATGTGATTATAAGTGTGTTATATGGTTTAATTACCAGAGAAGGTATCAAAGTTTCTCCCGTTATATTTTTGTTATTTTTTATTTTTGTTTTAAAGTTGATATTTTCTCATTAAATTAGCTAAGCTAACATTTTCTAAAGAATTTTGTATGGTGATTGATAGATATGAAAGATAGTTATTGATAATTTTTTTATTATTTAGGATTTAGATTGAGTATTTGAAGTGACATAATTTGTATTATTGATTTTAATAAATTTTTTTATTATAAAGTTAGGAAAAAGTATTAATCATTACTTATTAATTACTTTTAAGATAGACTTAATAGTGATGATTTAGTGAAATATAATACTCAATGTTTGATATTGAGTTTGTTGTTTTTTTGTTAATTTGTTTCAAAGGATATGTTGTTTTTAGATAAAAATAGTAGTGTTTTATAGTATTTGTTGTTAGGAATTTATGAGGCTATTGAATTGAATAAATTTTTACTAATAAAGAAAAATAATGTTAAACGATTATGGTATGAATAAGGTAATTATTGAATATAAGGTGTTTATTTTTGTTATTCTGGTAATTAGAAAGTTAATATAAGTTTATTGGATTAATTATTTTTTATTTAAGTATGGTGTCGATCATTATGGGTGTGTTTGCTCTTCAAAAAATATTAAATCACATCATAATGTAGGGGGACTTCCTGATAAAATTAACCTAAATTTATTAGAACCGTTAAGGAATCTTTTTAAAGATGAGGTAATTCAATTGGGAGTGCAATTGGGTCTTGAAGAGGAAGTTCTCTATAGACATCCATTTCCAGGGCCAGGATTGGCAATAAGAATAATAGGGGAAATAACAAAAGATAAGATTGATATTTTGCAAGGAGCTGATCATATTTTTATAGAAGAGCTTTTGATAAATAATTTATATTATAAAGTAAGACAAGCATTTGTGGTGTTATTACCTGTAAGATCTGTAGGTGTTATGGGAGATAACAGGACATATGAATATACAGCTGTCATTCGGTGTGTTAATACTCTAGATTTTATGACAGCTAGTTGGGTTGAGTTACCTTATAGTTTTTTAAGAAAAGTTTCATCAAGAATAATTAATGAAATTAGGGGGATAAATAGAGTGTGTTATGATATTTCTTCTAAGCCCCCAGCGACGATAGAATGGGAATAATTATAAATTAGTGAATGAGGGAGAAATAATTGATGGATAAAATAGTAAAAGAAGCTTTGACTTTTGATGATGTTTCTTTAGTTCCTAGGAAATCATCTATATTACCTAGTGATGTTAATTTGAAGACAAGATTAACAAGAAATATATATTTAAATATACCTTTTTTAAGTTCAGCTATGGATACAGTTACAGAAAGTAGAATGGCGATAGCGGTGGCAAAGGAAGGTGGGATAGGTGTTATACATAAGAACATTACTATTGAAAAGCAAAGGAAAGAGGTGGAAATAGTAAAATCTTATCATCGTAATGGGATTATAAGGAATCTTATTACGATTAATGAGGATACTAGTATTAAAGAGGCTAGAAGGTTGATTGTTAAACATAATATTTCTGCATTGCCAGTTACAGATCATGCAGGTAAAATATTAGGTTTAGTAACCAGTAGAGACATTAAGTATATTGCAGATGATAATATTCCTGTGATTAATGCAATGACTAAAAAATTAATTACTGCAAAAGAAGATATTACGTTGTCAGAAGCCAAAGAGATTTTATTTAAGCATAAGATAGAAAAGTTACTTATTGTTGATGAGTCAAATAGTTTGCGAGGATTAATAACTTGCAAGGATATAGATCATGTTGAACATCAAGAATATTTTCCAAATGCATGTAAAGATATGAATGATAGATTGAGGGTTGGGGCAGCTGTTTCTACTGATGTTGATACTTTAGAGCGTGTTGAAGAATTGGTTAAGGCAGATGTTGATGTTATTGTTGTTGATTCTGCACATGGACATTCTACTAAGGTAATTGAGATTGTAAGGAAAATTAAAAGTAAATATCCAAATTTGGATGTTATTGCAGGTAATATAGTAACTAAAGAAGCGGCTTTTGATTTAATTGATGCAGGTGCGGATTGTTTAAAAGTGGGAATAGGTCCTGGGAGTATATGTACAACAAGAATAGTTGCAGGAGTTGGTGTGCCACAGTTGACAGCAATTAATGATGTTTTTGAGGCTTGTAAAGATACAAATATTTGCATTATAGCAGATGGTGGTATTAGATTTTCAGGAGATATAGTTAAAGCAATTGCTGCAGGAGCTGATAGTGTGATGATAGGGAATCTTTTTGCTGGGGCTCATGAATCTCCCTCAGAGGAAGTAATGTATAATGGCAAGAAATTTAAGATTTATGTTGGTATGGGATCTCTTGCTGCTATGGCTAGGGGTTCTAAATCTAGGTATTTTCAATTTGAAAGTAAAGATTCTCCTGGAAAATTGGTTCCTGAGGGTATTGAGGGGATGGTTCCTTATGTTGGCAAGGTAAAAGACATTATCTTTCAATTAAAGGGAGGTTTAATGTCTGGGATGGGATATTTGGGAGTTGAGACAATATTAGAATTAAAGAGAGATTCTAAATTTGTCAAAATAAGTTCCGCATCATTAAGAGAATCTCATACTCATGATGTTTTGGAGAATTAAAAATTTATTGTTTGATTTTGTAGTGAAGTTTTATATTATTTATAATTTTGAATTTTCTTAAATAATTGTTTTATAGTTATCCATTTATATTTACCCTAAATTGAGGGTAAAAGTCTTAGTGTATATATGATGAAATTTAATTTCAAGATAAATATATTTATATAATTGATGTTCTATCTGTATATAATTTCAGTGTTTACTTTTTTTATGAATTTTAATCAGTAGTATATTCTTGATTATTGCTAATTTGGAAGTAAAATGTTGTACACAAGCTTTTGATTTTAAAAAGGAGGAGAAAAATGACCAGATATAATGATGTATTTATATTATTGATGCTAATATCTATAGTATCATGTAAAAATGCAGTTGACGGAACTAAAACTGTCAAGGATATAAATGGTAATGCAAGAAATGGTTCTAGAGCCAAGAGTGATTTTGTTGTAGCTAATGGTTTTGATATGAGGAATGGTCCTGCTCTAGAGAATAATTCTGGTATTGATAATGCTAATATTAGAAATGATGTTGATCGATTAAGCAAAGATGATATTGTTCAACTTAAGACTTTTATTACAAAGTCTGTTAAATATGCAAGATCGTTATGTCTTCTTATACAAGAGTATCATACAATTTATAGTTTTCTTAAAAATTATGTGTATTGTGTAAATGGTTCTGGTAATTGTGATAATGCTAAATTAACCAAGGAATCTATAGATGTCATAGTAAAAATGAAGGTTGATAATATTGTTGATAAACTTGAGAATATTTTAAATTATTTTAAAATTCACAATCCTAAGATGAGGATAGATTCAATTGAACAACTTAAGAAAATTTTTAAATATCATGTTAATTTTGTCTTTGATAGTAACGAAATAAAAATGGATCAAGTTGTTGATGTTGTTAAATTGATAATTAATGCTTATGAAAATGTTATTGATACTGCTGTAAATATGTATGCTGATATGTTTTCTTTTATAGTGTCTCAGTGTTCTTCAAAAAAATTAGCGGAAATTTCTAAAAATTTTGTTCGAAGTATCAGATTATGTATGAAAGAAAATGATAGTAATAATATTTTATTGGTTCAAATTATGATTTCTGTTTTTGAATCTATTTTTTTAAATCAGGGAGATATTAGAGATGTTAAAGAAAATGCCAGAAAGTTATTTTTTTATAGGAGAGGAAAAGAATTATCAAATTCTATTGATGAACTTTATGTTGTTTATCATATAGCCAGACTGAATTAGGTTTTATTTGATTTTTGTTTTTATTAATGGTCTTAATATTCATTAAAATGGCAAAAAATGACAATAGGTTATTAAATTGTCAACAAACTTAGCTATATTTATCTCATATAGTTAAAATAAATCTTGACAAGGGACTATTTCTAATATTAATTTTTAATTACTATCTATATTAATATTTAATAGAATCGAATTTATTTTGTAATGCTTTTTTTATAAGTTTTTTCATAGGATTAATATGTCTTTGAAGTTTCTTCAATGCTTTTATTTTAATAAATCTATTGAATTAGTAATGATAAATAAATTGAGGTCCAGATATTATTACTTGTATTAAATTATTAATTATAGGAGAGGAATAATATGTCTAAAAGTATTGATGAAGTGTATTGTACTTCTTGTGGCAAGGCTGTTAAAAAGAGGTTGCTATGTGTGTTAATTGTGGAGTTTCAAATAAGTTAAACTGTTATGAAATGAATTCTAGTGTACTTTGTTATAATGAAAAAAAGTTAATTTTATTTATATTGTGCTTTTTTTTAGGATATCTTGGTATTTATCGATTTTATTCGAGGAGAGTTGGTACTGGATTGCTATATATGTTTACTTTTGGTTTGTTTGGAATTGGCATTATTATTGACCTAATAAGAATTTTGTGCGGTTCTTTTTATGTAAAAAATAAACGTTAATTATTTTTCAATGAATCCTTTGTTTGTAAGTAACTCATTCTATATCTTTGATTGGTTATAAGCAAAAATAAAGAGTGGTGTTTAATAATATTGATGGTAATTAACAAAATTAAAGCAATAATTTTGTTAATTACCATCAATATTATATATAAAAAATTAAAAATGCTATCTCATATATATAACAATGGTGTTTTTAAATTTGATTCTTCAATTTAATAGGCTAAAATTTCAATGTTTTTGAAAATTTATGTTTATAAAGATCAATACTTCATCTCAATTCTCATCAAGGAGATTTCAATAAAACTTCAATGTTTATGCTTTTAACATACTAAATTAAATATCAGAAGTGAACTTTAATATCTATATTAAAATTATTATTTATATTTACATGTAAAATCAAATGGACTTGTATTCCTACATTTATTATACTAATGATATTGATTTTATGAAGTTTATATTATTAATTTTATATGGGAATGTAAAAAAAAAGAAAAAATGTAAAGTTGTGGTGAAGATGGAGAATATATTTTTATCTTCAAACAGGTATTGTAATTAGTATTTTGTCAAATATGTAAAGATTTAATTAAGAAAAACATTTTAGTATGTGCTTTTTATAAAAATA